>NZ_ASPS01000030.1:0-230386 GCF_000517865.1 Paenibacillus sp. FSL R7-269 | reverse complement strand
AGTATAGGAATGGTGTGGGAGGAGCTGGGGGGCAAGATGAGTATAGGAATGGTGTGGGAGGAGTTGGAAGTCAAGGCGGGAATGGGAGTGGTGGGGGCGTATCTGGAAGGCAAAGTGAGTATGGGAGTTTCGTGGATGAGCTTGGCAGTTTAGGTGGTGGGGTAAGGGGGCTGCGGGGGGCTGCAGGGGTTCTGCAGACTTCAGCGGTGCGGGCGCTGTATAGTCTGGGCCTGGATAGCGGCGAGGTGGAGCTGCGGGCCATGGGCGAGCGGCGGTACATGGTGACAGGGATCACTCCGGTGATGCCCGATCCCGCTGGAGCGCTGCCTGAGCCGTACGGGTCAGCTTCCGCAGCGCTTGCGCGGATGCTTGACAGTGAGCAGCCGGGCCGGCCTGGGCTGCTCATGGGCATGGACCCGGAGTTCCTGCTGCTCCGGGAATCCACGGGCCGCGTCGTGCCGGCGTCGCGGTACCTGCCCATGGACGGCGTCGCGGGCTGCGACGCCGGACCCCCGGGAACGCGCGGCGTGTTCCCGGTGGCGGAGCTGCGCCCTGCGCCGCGCGGGGAACCGCGCGCGCTGCTGGCGCAGCTGATGTCCGCCGCACGCGAGGCGGACCGGCTCATTGCCGACCGCTCGCTGCGCTGGCGGGCGGGAGGGATGCCGCTGCGGGGCTGGGCCCTCGGCGGCCACCTGCACTTCAGCGGCGTCACGCTGTGTGCGCCGCTCCTGCGCGCGCTAGATAACTATCTAGCGCTGCCCCTGTTCCTGCTGGAGGACATCCGGGCTGCGGCCCGGCGTCCCCGCTATGGCGTGCTCGGCGATTTCCGCCCTCAGCCGCATGGCGGCTTCGAGTACCGGACCCTGCCGAGCTTCCTGGTCTCCCCGGTCATCGCCAAAGGCGCGGTCTGCCTGGCTCACCTGATCGTGAGCCATTATGAAGACCTGCCGCTGCGCCCGCTCGACCGGGAAGACCTGCATGCCGCCTTCTACAGCGGCGGCAAAGCTCCTCTGCGCACAGCCTGGCCTCCTCTGGAGGCGCAGCTGCGCACACTGGGCGGCTACGCAGCCGCCGCCCGGTGGATTGATCCGTTGCTGCGCGCCATAGCGGAGCAGCAGAGCTGGGATGAGTCGCGGGATATCCGCGGCTCCTGGGTACAGAGCGCCCCGCCGGATTCCGGGGCGCTGCCGTCCGGGCGGGCGGATGCTTATCAATAGAGTCCGCCGCCCGTCAAGTCCCGATAGCCGCCGGTTACAGCTTTTCTGCACCACTAGGTGTGGGAAGCTGCTGCTTTGGCGGCTATTTTTTAAAACAAACAATTCTTCATGAAATTTCGTTCTAGTTTGACACAGAAAACGGTGGCACTCTGAGGTTAATTTTGATCATTCACTCATGGTTCGCTTATACAGGAGACGGATGGTTAAACTGATTTTCACTACTTCCACGTAAAATCTGATATCTGCTACCAATACAAGTGACTATTCTAATCCCGCTATCGCAACTACATGGGTCTGTTGAAGTAATTAACGAAGTGAATATCAAAGTGGTTGTATTTACTGCAGCAGAATCGTCGTTTGCCAGCGCTGAGATACATTCTGATGTAGTTTGTACATTAGAATTCTGGAATTTGGTCCGAAAACTCTCCTTGTAAGGATTTCTAATGTACGAAGTGCAGCAGATCCCATTTTTCAGCCAATTACAGGGCCATCTAATGTACAAACTACAATAGAATAAAAAGCCTGCCGGAAATCTCATCTCCTTCCCCCAAGTTACTCACGGCTGCCCCTACATCCTCGCCCAGCCCAGCATCCTGCCTCACAAGTTACTCACACCCGCCCCCCACATCCTCACACGCCCCAGCATCGACTTACACCTGCTCCAACATCTTCACATTCCTCCCACCCCCAAACCATATATCTCCCACACTCTCACCCCTCACTCCCCCCTATTCCTCTAAGTGACACCCCTCCCTCTACCGCCATGAACATCCGCCCCAACTTTTAGCAACCGCCGCAGGCGTGCCGGGGGTAACCCGGGGAGCGGAGTTTCTGCTATAATAGAGAACAGTATGAAGTAGGTATGGAGGTAGACGATGGCAAACTATACGCCGATGATTCAGCAGTATCTCAAAGTCAAGGAGGGGGCTAAAGACGCTTTCCTTTTCTTTCGTCTGGGCGATTTCTATGAAATGTTCTTCGAAGATGCACTGCTTGCATCCAAAGAGCTTGAGATTACATTAACAGGCCGTGACGGCGGGATCGGTGAGAAAATTCCGATGTGCGGGGTGCCGTATCATGCCGCCGAGGGGTACATACAGCGACTGATCGAGAAGGGCTACAAGGTCGCGATCTGCGAGCAGCTGGATGATCCTGCGGTGACCAAAGGGATGGTCCGCCGCGATATCGTCCGGGTCGTTACACCGGGTACAGTGATGGACGGCAAGATCATTTCGGACAAAAGCAACAACTACCTCGTCTGCGTAACAGAGGAAGACGGGATGATGGCGCTGGCCGCCTGCGATTTGACGACAGGTGAGCTGTATGTCACCTCGGTACTCGCAAGCACCGAGTGGCTGCGCGACGAGATTGGCATCTACGAGCCCGCAGAGATTATTGGGGATTCGGCCCTGCTGGAGGAGCTGCGCAGTGAAGCTTCCCTGCTGGCCAAGCCTGTGGTCTATACCCCGTGGGACAAGCAAGAGGAAGCGCTGGCCCGCCGCCAGTTCGGTGAAGCGGCCTGGGTCCGGCTGGAGAAGGAGCGCGGCCGTGCCCTGGCGCTGCTGATCTCCTATTTCAGCGAGACACAGCGCCGTTCACTAGGGCAACTTACCCAGATCTCGCCTTACGAACCAGGGAATTATATGATTCTCGATCCGTTCACCCGGCGTAATCTGGAGCTGACCGAGACCGTGCGGGAACGCTCCAAAAAAGGCTCGCTGCTCTGGCTCCTGGACCGTACCGAGACCTCCATGGGCGGCCGCCTGCTGCGCCGCCGGATTGATAAGCCGCTGCTGCAGCGCGCGCCGATTGAGCGCCGTCTGGAAGCCGTTGACTATCTGTATAACCAGTTTATTGTCCGCGAGGACCTGCGCGGGGCGCTGAAGGAGATCTATGATCTGGAACGGCTTGTCGGACGGATTGCCTTCGGCAGCGCCAACGGGCGGGATATGAACGCACTGAGGCTGTCCCTGGCCCAGATTCCTGCGCTGAAGGAGATGTGCCTGACCTCTGGTTCCTCTACCTTAAGGGAGATCGGCGCAACCATGGATGAATGCGCGGAGCTTCGTGAAGATATTGAACGGGCGATTGTGGAGGATGCACCGGTGTCCGTGCGTGACGGCGGAATTATCCGTGTGGGTTACCATGAGCGGCTGGACGAGCTGCGGGAAGCCAGCAGCAGCGGCAAACGCTGGATTGCCGAGCTTGAAGCGAAGGAACGCCAGGTGACCGGAATCAAATCCCTTAAGATCGGCTACAACAAAGTCTTCGGATATTATATAGAAATTACCCGCTCCAATCTGTCCTCGCTGCCGGAAGGCCGTTACGAGCGCAAGCAGACGCTGGCCAACGCCGAGCGTTATGTAACTCCTGAGCTGAAGGAGAAGGAAGCACTGATCCTGGAAGCCCAGGATAAGATGACAGATCTGGAATACAGTCTGTTCACCGAGCTGCGCGAGCGGATTAGCAGCCAGGTTCCGCGCCTGCAGGCGCTGGCCGAGAAGGTGGCGGAGATTGATGTGTATCAGTGCTTAGCAGCGGTCAGCGCCGAGCACCGGTTCGTGAAGCCTAAGCTATCCGACAGCTACGATCTGCGGGTTGAAGGCGGACGCCATCCGGTAGTAGAGGCAGTACTGAAGGATTCGGCGTTCATTGCCAACGGCAGCACACTCAGTAAGGACGAAGGCAATATCCTGCTGATCACAGGACCGAACATGGCCGGCAAAAGCACGTATATGCGCCAGGTGGCGCTCATCTGCATCATGGCCCAGATCGGCTGCTTCGTGCCTGCGGCCAGCGCCGAGGTGGCACTGATCGACCGCATCTTCACGCGGATCGGTGCAGCGGATGACCTGATCGGCGGCCAGAGCACGTTCATGGTCGAGATGGCTGACATTCAGGTCATGACCGAGAAAGCAACTGCCCGCAGCCTGATCATCATCGATGAGCTGGGCCGGGGGACCTCGACCAGCGAAGGGATGGCGATTGCCCAGGCGGTGATCGAATACGTGCATGATACCATTGCCTGCAAGGCACTGGTATCGACGCATTTCCATGAGCTGGCCCATCTGGAGCAGAGCCTTGAGGGGCTGCGGAATTATTCGATGGCAGTCCAGGAGAGCGGCGACAAGGTGAACTTCCTCCGTAAGCTGGTGCCGGGAGCTGCGGACAGCAGCTACGGGATTTATTGTGCAAGGCTGGCTGGATTGCCGGAAGGGATTATCGACCGGGCCTACGGACTGCTCCAGAGCATTGAGCAGGCTTCTCCGCCGGGCAGCGCAGCGCTGAATTACGGCACGGGTTACAGTGACCGGAGCGGGGGCGGAACAGTCATACAGGAGCATCAGGCTAGCGCTGCGCAGACGCCGGATGCCGGAGAAGGAGCTGCCACAGGCAGCCAATCCTATTCGGCTGAACGCACCACGCAAGCTCCGGCACATCCAGACCCCTATCCCGAAGCAGCAGCTTCTATGGCTGCCGGACAGCGGGAAGCTGCCGTATCCCTTGCTTCTCCTGTAGAGGAAGAGGACAATGAAGTGGTGCAGCTGTCTATTTTTGGCGAGGAAGAGCCGCGCAAGAACCGCAAGGGCGGGGCAACGGCACCGGCCGTCAAGGACAATCCGCTGCTCAAAGAGTTAATCAACGCCGTGCAAGGCGCCGATCTGATGAATATGACCCCGCTGCAGGCGATGGGCCTGCTGAATGAGCTGAAGCTGAAGGCAAGGGAGCTGTAGTTCAGCGGTATATGGACCAAATATATGTGAAAAACAGCATACATTGTACTCGCAAGCAGGCACACGGCCCGAATGTATGTGAAAAACAGCATACATTGTGCTCGCGCGAAGGTAATCTCATCCGTTAGGATGATTTTGTTCCTGAAACAGTACCGTCCTTTAAAAGGACGGCAAAGCCGTTTCTACTTGTCAGAATAAGGCTTTTACAGTCCGTCAATGTTCAATAATTATCTATTAAATTAATAAATGCGGGGTGAACGAATATGGCTAAAATTCATGTACTGGATGAGCATATTGCTAACCAGATTGCTGCCGGAGAGGTAGTGGAACGTCCTGCTTCTGTGGTAAAGGAACTGGTCGAGAACGCGATCGATGCGGGCAGCACCCGTATTGAAGTCTCTGTGGAAGAGGGGGGACTGCAGAGCATCCGGGTGAAGGATAACGGCTCGGGAATCGAGCCGGAGGACTGCGAGACTGCCTTCTACCGCCATGCGACCAGCAAAATTGCCAGCGGCCGTGATCTCTTCCTGATCACCAGCCTCGGCTTCCGTGGAGAAGCGCTGGCGAGTATCGCGGCGGTATCGAAGCTGACCCTGCTGACCGCAAGCGGAGACGACGGAAAGGGGCGGGTGCTGGATATCGAGGGCGGCAGGCTGATCCGTAATGAAGATGCAGCTTCCGGCAAGGGAAGTGACCTTACCGTGCGCGAGCTGTTCTATAATACGCCTGCACGCCTGAAGTATATGAAGAGCATCCAGACTGAGCTGGGCCATATCTCGGATGCCATGTACCGGATGGCACTGGCCCACCCGGATATCTCCTTCACCCTTCAGCATAACAGCAATCAATTGCTGCATACGCTGGGCAACGGAGATCTGCTGCAGGTAATTGCTGCTGTATATGGCACCTCAGCAGCCAAGGCCATGCTCCCGGTGTCTGCGGAAGATCCGGACTTCCGGATCTCCGGCTATATCAGCCGTCCCGAGTGGACACGCTCGAACCGCAATGCGGTTACCACACTGGTTGGGGGACGGTATATCCGCAGCAACGGACTGAACGCGGCGATTATGCGCGCTTACCATACGCTGCTGCCGATTAACCGTTATCCGCTGCTGGTCCTGAAGCTGGAGATGCACCCTTCACTGGTGGATGTCAACGTGCATCCGGCCAAGCTTGAAGTTCGCTTCAGCAAAGAACCCGAGCTGTACGGGTTCATAGAGCAGCAGATCCGCTCGCTGCTGATGGGCCAGAGCCTGATTCCGCGCCCCACTAAGGAGATCATCGGCGGCAAGAACAGCAGCTCATTCATTCAGGAGCAATTTGCCTTCTCCAAAGGTGCAGCTCCGGGCAGTGTTCAGCAAGGTACGGAAGCAGGAGGCACAGATAAGTCTGTAGATCCGCGCAGCTACGGACAGGGATTACCTGGCGGTGCTGGCGCCGCAGCGGGCAATCAGCTGCCTTCCAGCGGAGCGAACGGCGCTCTTTTCTCTGGCAGCGCTGGTCCATTAACCAACCCTGCCGCTGGAGGCCCTCACGCTGCTTCCCAAGCATTCGGGAATACCCAGCCATATAGCAGCAATACGCAGCAGGCCAGAGAGACGGCCGCTGCATACAGCGGCGGTAACGCCACCCAGGGTTCATACCGCCAGCCGTCCACCGGCCCCCGCGACAGCTACCGTCCTCAGGCAGCCATCGCTGGCCGGGGGCAGCAGCAGGCGGCCGGGGAGCTGTACGCACCTGCGGAGCAGACCGGCTCGGGTCTTCCGCAGTTTCCCGAGCTGAATTATATCGGCCAGCATCACGGAACCTATATCATCGCCCAGAATGACAGCGGGCTGTACCTGATTGACCAGCACGCTGCGCATGAGCGGGTGAATTATGAATTTTATTATGAGAAATTTGGCAAGCCGGAAGATGCCTCCCAGGAGCTTTTGCTGCCGATTACGCTGGAGTTCACGCCTTCGGAGAGCAGGCAGCTTAGCGAACGGCTGCACTGGTTCGAGCAGGCGGGGGTTGTGCTTGAGCATTTTGGCGGGCAGACCTTCCTGGTTCGTTCCCTGCCGTACTGGTTCCCGGAAGGGGACGAGAAGGCGGTCATTGAAGAGATGGCAGAGTGGGTCTTAAGCGAACGGTCGATTGACCTCGCCAAGCTGCGCGAGAAATCCTCCATTCTCTGCTCCTGTAAGGCTTCGATCAAGGCCAATCAGAAGCTTACAGAGCTGGAAGTGGAATCGCTCCTCACCAGACTCGCGGCCTGCCGTCAGCCTTATACCTGTCCGCATGGACGCCCAATCGTTGTGTCATTCTCGGCTTATGATCTGGAGAAGCTGTTTAAGCGCGTGATGTAGTGGATATATTGTACATTTATAGAGTGCAGGATCGGAGGCAACATGATTATAACCACGGGCTTTGACCCGATACCGCAAGTGGTGGCCCGGGCCCGGGAGCTTGCGGAACGCACAGGCTGCGCCTATGCTCCGAGAGCGAAATTCTCGATGGGCAAGATGGTGGAGCATTATGGGGACGAACAGATTCTGGTAGTCCTCCAGGAGGCAGTCCGGCTGATTACACCGGCAATGCCGCCGATGGAATTCCATCCCAGCATGGGTTTTGTCCGCGCCAAAAGAATTTTAAGAGGTGAGCCGGACCCCATGATCGATGCCGCAGGCATGCTCCCCGGCGACAGTGTGCTGGACTGCACGGCCGGACTCGGAGCGGATTCGCTGCTGTTCGCAGTCACTGGAGGAGAGACCTCCAAGGTGACGGCGCTGGAGAGTTCGCTGCCGCTGTACGCCTTACTGCTGGAAGGGATGAGCGGATATGTATCCGGCCAGGTGAAGGTGAATGAGGCGCTGCGCCGTATTGATGTGCAGCACGGGGACCATCTGGAATACCTGCGGGCCCAGCCGGACAAGAGCATCGACATTGTCTACTTCGATCCGATGTTCCGGGTGCCGCTGACGGATTCGGCGGCGATCTCGCCGCTGCGGCAATTCGCTAATCCTGCTGCGCTATCGGCTGACAGCGTGGCTGAGGCCACCAGGGTGGCACGCAAGACCGTGCTGCTCAAGGAGAAGGCGCTGAGCGGAGAATTCACCCGCCTCGGCTTCAAGGAGCTGCTGCGGGCCAATGCCAAAACATCGTACGGGGTGATTACCATTGACAACTGAGACGAAACGCAAAGTGCTTGTATTGCTGGGTCCGACAGCAGTCGGAAAAACCAGACTGAGTCTGGAGCTGGCCGAGGCCCACGGAGCTGAGATCATCTCCGGGGATTCGATGCAGGTCTACCGAGGGATGGATATCGGTACGGCCAAGATTACGCCTGAGGAGATGAAGGGGATCCCCCATCATCTGATTGATATTCATGATCCGCAGGATGCGTATTCCACGGCTGAATTCCAGGAGCAGGGAGCGCGGCTGATCGAGGAGATCAGCGCGAGAGGCAAGCTGCCTTTTATTGTGGGCGGAACAGGACTGTATATTGAATCGTTATGCTACGGCTTCCGCTTCTCTGAAGCAGTGGCTGACGAGGCATTCCGCGAGCAGCAGGAGGCTTACGCCGAAGAGCATGGGGCTGATGCCCTGCATGCCCGGCTGGCAGCGGTGGACCCGGCCAGCGCGGAGCGGCTGCACCCCAATGACCGCAGGCGGATCATCCGCGCGCTGGAGATTTTTCACCAGACGAACGTCCCGTTATCCGACTCCCTGGCCGGCCAGAACAAGGAGTCTCCCTATGATTTATGCCTGATCGGTTTGACAATGGACCGGAAAATACTATATAAACGTATTGAAGACCGAATCGATCAGATGCTGGCGGATGGCCTCGTGCCTGAGGTGCAGCGGCTGCTGGATCAAGGCTACGGCAGGAGTCTTGTGTCTATGCAGGGTCTGGGCTACAAGGAAATTGCCGCCTACCTGGAAGGGGAGATGACGCTTGAGGAAGCCGTGGTGCTGCTGAAGCGTGATACCCGCCGGTTTGCCAAGCGGCAGTTGTCATGGTTTCGCCACATGAAGGAGATTCAGTGGATTGACGTCCTGGAGAGCCAAAACTTTTCTGAGAATTTTGCGAAATTAAATGGTATAATAGCAGGAAAGTTTCTTACAGGTCTTGAATATACTTCTGAACAATCTAATTGAACCATTGGGGGTACGTCATATGAACAAGTCCATTAACATTCAAGATACGTTCTTGAACCAGCTGCGCAAAGAGAATATCCCTGCTACAGTATATTTGACCAACGGCTTTCAAATCCGGGGAATTATCAAAGCGTTCGACAACTTCACCATTGTGATCGACAGTGACGGGCGCCAGCAGATGGTGTACAAGCATGCGATCTCCACGTTTACTCCGCAGCGAAGCGTATCACTGATGCAGGACAACAATAACGAGAATTAAGATTTTACTGTTTTGAAGCGAAACCTTTTTGTTTATAAATCGTTTGAATAGAGAGTGCGAGAGAGCAACCTGAGAAGGTTGTTCTTTTCATTCGTGAACATCATTTATGTTTTTTCCGTTAAGGGAGTCAGGAGGCAGCATGTCCAGAGACCAACTAACCCGGAGCGGCGGCAATAGAAACAGAGGAAGTCAGCCGTCTAGCTCCCAAGGGAAGCCGAAGAAAAAAAAGAAAAGGTTCTTAACCAAAAAACGTGTGCTGTGGAGTTTGTTTTTTTCAGTTGCGCTGGCTATTTTTTGTGCGCTGGGCGGGTATTTGTTCATCATGCTGAACGGGCAGAAGCTGCTGGATGAGAACCGGGATAAGCTGACGGTGAATCCGCCGACGCAGATTTTTGACCGGAACCGGAATCTGATCGGCGAGCTGTCGCTGGAGAAGAGCGACCCGGTGGAATACCAGGATATTCCCAAGCTGCTGATTGACGCATTTGTAGCCACCGAGGACAAAAGGTTCTTCGAGCACAACGGGGTGGATCTCTGGTCCATCGGACGCGCGGCTGTCAAGGATATTGCGGCGCGCAGCATGGTTGAAGGCGGCAGTACGATCACCCAGCAGCTGGCGAAGAATATCTTCCTGACCCGGGATAAGACCTTCTTCCGTAAGGCGACCGAGGTTTCGATTGCCGTGGCACTGGAGAAAACAGAAACCAAAGAAGAAATCATTAAGATGTACCTGAACCGGATTCCTTTCGGCGGAACGGTTTACGGGATTAAGGCTGCTTCCATCCGTTATTTCGGGGAAAGCAATCTGAATAAACTTGAGCTGTGGCAAATAGCGACCTTGGCTGCAATGCCCAAAGGGCCATCCCGTTATAATCCGCTGCGTAACCCCGAGCTGTCGAAGGAACGCCGCGGCGTAGTGCTTCAACTCATGTATGAGCAGAAGCTGATCACTAAGGAGCAGATGGACGAGGCGAAGGTCGTGGATTACAACTACAAGCCGCCTGAGAAGAAGCAGCGTTACCAGGCATTCATCGATTATGCGATTGGTGAGGCTGAGGACAAATTCGGGCTGACCGAGGATGATCTCAACATCGGCGGCTATAAGATTTATACAACCATGGATAAGCATGCCCAGGAGACGATTGAGGATGCTTTTGCCGACAGTGATAACTTCGAGAAGAGTGTGGACGATGAGCTGGTCCAGGGCTCAATGACTATTGTGAATCAGGAGAATGGCAGCGTTGTAGCCTTGATGGGCGGACGTAACTATGAGAAAAAAGGCTACAGCCGGATCGACGGCAGCCGCCGCTCACCGGGTTCTGCCTTCAAGCCCCTGGTATCCTATGCACCGGCACTGGAATCCGGCAAATTCACGAATGATTCCATGCTGAGTAATGAGAAGCAGTGCTTCGGCAAATATTGTCCGAACAATCTGCACGGGTACTCGAAATCGATCAGTATGAGTGATGCGCTGACGAAGTCGGAGAATATTCCGGCGGTCTGGCTGCTGAATGAGATCGGTGTGAATACCGGCTTCCAGTTCGCCAAGAAGCTGGGGATCAACCTGAAGGATGAAGACAAGAACCTGTCGCTCGCCCTCGGAGGGATGAGTGAGGGAACGAACACGATGGAGATGGCCCAGGCTTACAGCGCCTTCGCCAACGGCGGAGAGCTGCGGGAGGCATATGCTATCAAGTCGATAGCCGACAGTGATGATAAGACGGTCTACAAGGCGAACACCAAGCCAGACCGTGTAATGAGTGAACAGACGGCTTATCAGATGACTGAGATGATGCAGCGTGTTGTACAGGACGGTACGGGTAAAAAAGCAAAAATTAACCGTCCGGTAGCCGGTAAGACCGGTACAACGCAGAGCGGGTATAAGGGCATCAGCTCGAACCGTGATGTCTGGTTCGTAGGCTATACGCCGGAATGGACGGCTGCAGTATGGATGGGCTATGACAAGCCGAGCAAAACCCATCTGCTTAAGAACAGCAGTCCGCTGGCCGCTGCCTTCTGGGGCAAGGTGATGGAGAAGGCGCTAGAAGGTGTACCTGCCAAGCAGTTCCCGGTACCGAAGGGTGCTGCTCCAGAGGTAGAGGCTACACCGACACCTGAAGCGGTATCGGCGGTAGCGGGCTTCCAGGCTGCTTATGATCCATCCACGATGACGGTGAACATGAGCTGGAATCCTGCTGCGGCCAGCGGGGTAGAATACCGTATTTACCGCCGTGAGACCTCTGAGACGGACTTCACATCGATTATGAACACCATGGCCTCGAATATCGGGGACATCAGTGCGATGCCGGGACTGTCCTATGAATATTATGTGACTGCATATTATCAGGAGCTTGATCAGGAGAGCGAACCGTCCGAGACTGTAACTGTGTCCGTTCAGGATGAGCTTCAGACCCCTGAGCCAGAGATAACGCCTGACCCGAATATGCCTACGGATAACCCCGATAACGGCGGCAATTCAGGAAATGGCGATAACGGCGGCAATCCGCCGGATAATGGACCAGGAAATAACGGTTCTGGTAATAATGGACCGGGCAACCATGGTCCAGGTAATAACGGCAATGGTCAAGGAGGGGAGGGCGGCAGCGGAGCAGCCACATCCCCTCCTGAGATGACACCGCCGCCTGCCACGCCAGAGCCGTTACCGACACCGGCACCGGAGGCGACGAGCGGTACTGTCGATCCCGGAATCATCCCTGACCCGAATGCCGGAACCGATCCGGCAAGTGATCCGGGCAGCGGTTTTGTTGAAGGCCCCGGCAATGTGCATTAGACTGACATGAAGTCAAATTTATAGCATTAACGATTACCCTGACAGCTCCGGGAGCTCTGCACGATGCAGAATTGCCGGATGTCGGGGTTTTCTTGTTTTGAGTGTCTTTGCAAAATGTGTTAAGCTGAATGCACCATTATCAGAAGAGGGTTATTCATATGAAACGTAAATTCGGAGACCGGGCCAACTGGCGCAGGATTACCCGCCGCCATTTTGCCTGCCGCTATGTGGAGACCCGGGAGTTCAGCGGTTATATCACACTCTACACTATATACGGGCTGAAGGAGCCGCTGTGGAAGAGTTACGGCAGGCATACATACCGCATTGCGGACAAGGGATATTCATGGCTGCAGTATTTTCCCAAGGACAGCCACTATATTGTGACGGCCATGTTTGATGAACGGCAAAATATTGTGCAGTGGTATATTGACACCTGCAAGGTCCAGGGCGTGACGGATCAGGGGGTTCCCTGGTTCGACGATCTGTATCTGGACGTTGTAGTGCTGTGGAATGGCGAAGTGTTTTTGCTGGATGAGGATGAACTGGAGGAAGCGCTGGAGCGGGAAGATATCACGGAGAGTGATTATCAGTTAGCCTGGTCAACAGCCAATGCCATACTGCGTGCGATAGACGCTCATGCCTTTCCGTATTTCTCCCTTTCACTGAAGCATCGCGCCGAATTGTTTCATCACGGAGAATTTAGGAGGAAGTAGATCATGGATTGGTATGTCTATCAGCGGGGCTCATCCCCGATCCGCAAAGTATCACGCAAGCGCCATCACCGTACGAAGAGGGTGGTTACGCTATCGCTGCTGGTTCTGATTGTGGCCGGATTCATCTGGTGCGGAGTAGTCTTTAACAGAATTAACAGTGCAGCAACTACCTCGCCCATGGTGAAGGCGGATGCTGGAGTCATTCTGGGCATGTCGATGTGGGGGGATGAACCGAGTCCGGGGCTGAAGGAACGGCTGGATTATGCGCTTGAGCTGTATAAATCTGGTGCATTCAGCCATTTTGTTGTCTCTGGAGGGCTGGATCAGCCGGACTACAAATACACGGAAGCCGAAGGTATGAAGAGGTATCTGGTTGCCCATGGAGTACCGGATAAGGTGATCTATCTGGAGGACCAGTCTACCAGCACTTACGAGAACCTGCTGTTCAGTAAGACAATCATGCAGCAGGAGGGATTGTCTTCAGCCGTCGTGATTACTCATGAATTCCATGGCCGCCGCGCCTTGGAGATTGCGCGTAAGCTGGGGTATAAGAACCCGGAGCTTGGTGTCACGGAGTCTAAAGTGATGTCGATGCTTAAGTATAAGCCCCGCGAGATTCTGGCCTACACCAAATGGAAATTGCAGGAGCTGTCGCTGTAAAACTGCTAATTTCCAAAACTGCTAATAACCCCTTTTATACTGGAATAGACTGGTTAGAGTAAGTCAGACCTGTATAATGAGGTGAACTAGGTGAACGGACATGTAGCGGCGGCAAGCAGCGGACGGGAAGAACGCAGACCGTCCAGGCAGATTAACATTGTGCTGAATAATCAGGCTCCGGCTCCGGTGTCCGGCTTGCCGGCTGATAACGCAAGCGGCACGGCAGCTCCCAAGCCCGGCAGCCATAGCGGACTGTTCCAGGAGCTGAGCCGGGAGCTGGATGCACTTGTAGGTCTGGATAACATCAAAGAGCTGGTCTTCGAGATCTATGCCCTGCTACAGGTGGCCCAGATGCGCAGTGAAGCCGGACTTGCCACCGGAGGTCAGGCCTACCATATGGTATTTAAGGGCAATCCGGGAACAGGCAAAACCACGGTTGCACGGATTGTGGCGAAGCTGTTCCAGCGGATGGGTGTGCTCAGCAAAGGGCATCTTATTGAAGTAGAGCGCGCAGATCTGGTAGGCGAATATATCGGACATACTGCCCAGAAGACGCGTGATCTGGTTAAAAAAGCGCTTGGAGGCATTCTCTTCATCGATGAAGCTTACAGTCTGGCACGCGGCGGAGACAAGGACTTCGGCAAGGAGGCCATCGACACATTAGTCAAATCGATGGAGGACCACCGCAGCCAGTTTGTCCTGATTCTGGCCGGGTACTCCGGCGAGATTGATTATTTTCTGATGAGCAATCCGGGTCTGCCCTCGCGGTTTCCGATCCAGGTTGAATTTCCCGACTACACCATCGACCAGCTGTTGCAGATTGCCGAGCTGATGGCCAAGGACCGTGATTATATTCTGATGCCGCAGGCCATACTCAGACTCAAGCAGCATTTGCTTACAGAGAAGACAGAGAGTCTGCACGCTTTCAGCAATGCAAGGTATGTGCGCAACAGTATTGAGAAGGCCGTACGTGCACAGGCTGTACGTTTACTGAACCAATATGAGAGCACAAGTCCGGGCAAGCAAGAGCTGATGACGCTGCGGATTGAGGATTTCAAAGGATAGTATAGGAAGAATAGATAAGGAGCATGGAATGAATGGCAATCACAACACATGATACAGAGACCGAAGTACAGGACCGCGCGATCCTTGTCAGTCTGGTTACGGACAAAATCAAACGCACGGGCATAGACCCGGAGCTTTCGCTTCAGGAACTGGTACAATTAGCCGAGACCGCCGGGGTGGAGGTGCTGGATGTACTGCGGCAGAATAAGGAGACCCCGGATTCTAGATGGTTTATCGGTAAAGGCAAGGTGGAAGAGCTTCGGATGGCCGCTGACGGGCTTGGCGCAAATACCGCCATCTTCGATCAGGAGCTGTCCGGGGCGCAGGTGCGTAATCTGGAAGAGGCGCTGGATCTCAAAATCATTGACCGTACGCAGCTGATTCTCGATATCTTTGCCGGACGCGCGAAGACCCGTGAAGGGATTATCCAGGTAGAGCTGGCCCAGCTGTCTTATCTGCTGCCGCGTCTGTCCGGGCAAGGTAAGAATCTGTCGCGTCAGGGAGGCGGAATCGGTACGAGAGGCCCCGGAGAGAGCAAGCTGGAGACGGATCGCCGGCATATCCGGGACCGCATTACCGAGCTGAAGCGCCAGCTGGATGAGGTGGTCAAGACCCGCGAGCTGCACCGTGAACACCGCCGCAAGAGCGGTGCGGTTCAAGTGGCGCTGGTAGGCTATACCAACGCTGGCAAATCCACGCTGCTGAAGCAGCTGACAGATGCCGATGTGTACATCGAGAACCAATTGTTCGCTACCCTTGACCCTACCTCACGTGTGCTTCAGCTTCCGGGCGGCAAGGAGGTCGTGCTTACGGACACCGTCGGCTTCATTCAGAATCTGCCGCATGATCTTGTAGCCTCCTTCCGTGCTACGCTGGAAGAAGTGAATGAAGCCAATCTGGTGCTGCATGTGGTGGATTCCTCTTCTCCGATGCGTGAGGAGCAGATGGAGGTCGTTCAGACGATTCTGCAGGATCTGGGCGCAGCAGGCAAGCCGCAGGTTGTATTGTTCAACAAAATTGATCTGTGTCAGCCGGAACAGCTGGAGATGCTTCCGACCGGTGAGGGCTTCCTGAAGATCAGTGCTTTTAATGAGGACGACCTCTCACGGATCACGGAGATCATCAGCGACCAGCTTGCCGGGGATACTCTAATCTTCCGCATCCCCGGAGACCGGGGGGATCTGTCTTCTCTGCTCTACCGGGTGGGCGAGGTGCTTGAACCGGATTATGACGGAAGCGATGTACTCTATAACGTGCGGCTGAACAAAGAGGACTACGATAAATGGAGCTACAAGCTGGCTGAATTCGTGGAGCCGCAATAATTGCTTATCTGACCCGTTTGAAGCTGACTTGGCTGGTTAGAGATGAAGCATCTATATCCCCGCATTGCAACAGTCTGCTTTGGAGATTGATCCAGGCAGGCTTTGCTGTGCGGGTTTTCCCGGAATTTGTGCCTATCTGGCAGCACTGGACTTGCATAAGCGGACATCATTATACAGAAATGTTAGGAGAGATGAAGGAGACATGGCAGGATTTGCAGAGGATTTATTACAGGCAGCGGAAGCTGCAGAGCTGGAAATCGAAGGAGCGGTCAAGGCGCTGGACCTGATTGTGGATCATAATCAGTGGAAGGTGATCGAAGCCTTTCAGCGCCAGCATGTGAGTGATTTTCACTTCGCAGGCTCTACCGGGTATGCTTACAATGACCGGGGACGTGAGGTGCTGGATCTGGTCTATGCCGAAGTATTCGGTGCGGAAGCTGCGCTGGTCCGGCCGCATTTCGCTTCAGGAACTCATACTATATCTACTGCTCTGTTCGGTGTGCTACGGCCCGGAGATGAGCTTCTGTACATTACAGGACGCCCCTATGATACGCTACATAAGGTAGTTGGCAAGCCTGGAGACGGAACAGGCTCTCTGGCAGATTTCGGCATCGGCTACCGTGAGACTGCACTGACAGAAGAGGGTAAGGTTGACTGGGATGAGGTCGCCTTGGCGATAAATGGAAACACTAAGGTGATCGGAATCCAGCGTTCGCGCGGCTATGACTGGCGTTCATCCTTCACGGTCGCTGAGATTGGCGAGATGGCAGCACGGGTAAAAGCCATTAAGCCGGATGTCATTGTATTCGTGGATAACTGCTACGGAGAGTTCACCGAGACACTGGAGCCGCCGCAGGTTGGCGCTGATCTGGTCGCCGGTTCGCTGATCAAGAATCCCGGCGGCGGGATCGCCGAGACCGGCGGTTATATCTGCGGCCGCGCAGATCTGGTGGAGCTGGCGGCCTACCGCCTGACTGCCCCTGGAATCGGCGGCGAGGTAGGGGCGATGCTGGGCACGACGCGCGGCCTGTATCAAGGTCTGTTCATGGCCCCGCATACGGTGGGACAAGCGGTGAAAGGCAGTATTTTCGCTGCGGCGGTGTTCCAGCGCTGCGGCTTCACCACCAAGCCTGTCTGGCATGAGCCGCGTACGGATCTGATCCAGGCGGTGGCTTTTGACGGACCCGAGCATCTGATAGCCTTCGTACAAGGCATCCAGCGCGCAGCAGCGGTAGACAGCCATGTCGTGCCTGAGCCTTGGGACATGCCGGGGTATGAGCATCCGGTCATCATGGCTGCCGGGACCTTCATCCAGGGCGGAAGCCTGGAGTTGTCTGCAGATGCGCCCATCCGAGCACCGTATATCGGGTATATGCAAGGCGGATTAACATATTCTCATGTCAAATATGGGGTCTTAATGGCTTTGCAGAGTATGAGGGAGCGCAAGCTGCTGTAGTATCTGTGCGACATAGAAACCGTTATGTTCATATATCAGGCTTGGAGAGGAGGGCGGACTTTGGAGGAAGCAACAGCTATTGAAAGCTTGCTGCAGAGAAAGCAGGAGAATGAAGCTGCCGTCGCTGTAATGATGTGTGGAGTAGCGGGATCGGGCAAGACGACCTTTGCGCTCAAGCTGGAGCAGGAGGGATTCGCCCGGCTGTCCATCGATGAGGATATCTGGAGTACCCATGGCCGTTATGGCCTTGATTACCCGGAAGAGGCTTATGAATCCTTCAAGGAACAGTCGGAGCGCAAGCTGCGTAAGGAGCTAATAGAGCTGCTTGCCGGAAAGCGCCATGTCGTGGTTGATTTCAGCTTCTGGCAGAAGCGAAGACGTGACGAATACAAAGAGCTGATCGAGCAGCACGGAGGACAGTGGGTCTTGGTTCACCTGAAGGTAGAGCCGGTAGAGCTGCGCCGGAGGCTCCGCATCCGCAGCGCGCGGTTTGACGCCAATGCGGCATTCACCATTACCGGGGAGATTCTGACCCGTTTCCTGAACGGATTTGAGACGCCAACGGGCGAAGGGGAATGGATCATTGAAGCATAACATGACATGAAGCGGGACACCGGAGTTGTAAAGTCGAATACTGGCTTGCCGCAGCTTTCGCAGCAGCCTGTGATTTTGCGTGTGGATTGCTCTATGTGGTATACTTCGGGAAACCAAATCCCATGCATCTGACAGTTTGATCTCTTAATCTCACAATAGGTGAAAGAAATCTTGTGAGAAAAACTCACATACCATTGACACGCCATATAAGGAAATGTACAATGAGATGAGAAAAAGATCATTGGAAGGTTGGATGAGTCATGGGTGATGAAATCCGCAGAAATATGGCATTATTTCCTATTGGAATCGTAATGAAGTTAACTGATCTATCCGCCAGACAAATTCGTTATTATGAGCAGCACAGCCTGATCGTACCTGCGCGTACCTCCGGCAACCAGCGTTTGTTCTCCTTTAATGATGTGGAACGTCTGCTTGAGATTAAGGCGTTGATTGAGAAGGGTGTTAATATTGCCGGCATCAAGCAGGTGATGAACCCTGTCTCGAAGGAATCTGAAGAAGCTACGGTTATTACCCCTGATACAGAGGTGAGACGTAGAGAGTTGTCTGATTCGCAGCTTCACCGTCTGCTGAAGCAGGAGCTGGTTTCCGGTAAAAGACCGGGACAAGTGTCTCTAATCCAAGGTGAGCTATCCCGGTTTTTTAATAAATAATATAGAGCAGTTGAAAGGGAGAGGGTAACGTGAGCTTTACTAAAGAGGATATTCTGCGCATTTCCAAGGACGAGAACGTCCGGTTTATTCGCCTGCAATTCACCGATTTGCTGGGAACGATCAAGAATGTAGAGATTCCAGTAAGCCAGCTTGAAAAAGCACTCGACAATAAAATGATGTTCGATGGTTCTTCCATCGAAGGTTATGTGCGGATTGAAGAATCCGACATGTATCTGTATCCGGACCTGAGCACTTGGGTAATCTTCCCTTGGGTGACAGACAGCCGTGTGGCACGTTTGATTTGTGATGTGTACATGCCGGACGGAACACCGTTTGCCGGAGATCCGCGCGGTATCCTCAAACGTTGTCTGCAGGAAGCGGAAGAAATGGGCTTCACTGCTATGAACGTTGGACCTGAGCCGGAATTCTTCCTGTTTAGAACTGATGAGAAGGGCAATCCGACCACTGAGCTGAATGACCAGGGTGGATATTTCGATTTGGCGCCGATGGATCTTGGGGAGAACTGCCGTCGTGAGATCGTATTGACACTGGAGGAAATGGGTTTTGAGGTTGAGGCTTCCCACCATGAAGTGGCTTCCGGCCAGCATGAGATTGACTTCAAATACGCCGATGCCATCAAGGCAGCGGATCAGATTCAGACCTTCAAGCTTGTCGTGAAGACGATAGCCCGTCATCACGGCCTGCATGCAACCTTTATGCCTAAGCCTTTGTTCGGTATGAACGGATCGGGGATGCATGCCCACCAATCCCTGTTCAATGGCAGCGAGAATATGTTCTACGATGAGAGCGATAAGCTGGGTCTTAGCAAGACAGCCCGTTATTACATGGCAGGGATTCTGAAGCACGCACGTGCATTTGCTGCAATCACTAACCCGACGGTCAACTCCTACAAACGTCTGGTTCCTGGTTATGAAGCACCTTGCTACGTTGCATGGTCTGCAAGCAATCGCAGCCCGATGATCCGTATTCCGGCTTCGAGAGGGCTTAGCACACGCGTTGAGGTTCGTAATCCGGACCCGGCGGCTAACCCGTACCTTGCACTGGCTGTAATGTTGAAGGCAGGTCTTGATGGAATCAAGCGTAAGCTGGATCTTCCGGCTCCAATTGACCGTAACATCTATGTCATGTCCGAAGAAGAGCGGATTGAAGAAGGCATTCCAAGCCTGCCATCCGATCTGAAGGAAGCTCTGAACGAAATGATCCGCAGCCACGTGATCACAGAAGCCCTCGGCGAACATGCCCTGGCCCACTTCTACGAGCTGAAGGAAATCGAATGGGATATCTACCGTACCCAGGTCCACGAGTGGGAAAGAGATCAGTACATGACGCTTTACTAGGATACAGCAGCCCCTGGCGCTATACGCGCCGGGGGCTTTTTTTGTTTTTTTAGAGAGTATGGTTTATATCTGAACGTGGATAAGTGCTCTTGCGTGTCGGCCGCGAAGGGTTAGTTAGATTGTGGTAAAGACATACCAAAAAAGTAGGCTTCCTAAAGCTAGCACAGCAGTCATACCAAGGAGCACACCAATAATGACTTTTTCAGATCTGTTATATTTCTTCACAATGCTCACCTCAATAAACTCTAATATAAAAACCAACAGCTTTCTTTTACCGAGAAATAAATCCCGGACTGCTGTTGGTTTATTGAACTGAACGTCTCTGATTAGGTTAATGCATGATTATTTATTGTGATGATCCTTATGATGAAGATCCCTATATTCATTCTTTGTTAAACCAAACAACATAGAATCATGATATTTACCATTGATATAGAAGATTTGACGTCGGACTCCTTCTTGAACGCATCCTACTTTTCTAAGCATAGCAGCCGATGCTTCATTTCCCTCCAGAACATAATCATTAAATTTATTAAGTCTGCGCTCGAAAAATGCATATTTTAAGAGCATGTGCACTGCCCTGGTACCGTAACCCTTCCCTCGATAGGGATGATCAATTACAATACCTATGCTGAACGTACCATTCCTCTCGTCAATACTGTTTAAATTAATACCACCTACCGTGTCACCGTTCATATTTTCAATAGTAAACATGATTCGGCCATTAGTGGATGTAAATTCAACATTCTCTTCAACGAATTTCTTCGCAACCGAGCTTGTGGGCGGCAATTCAATAGTACATTCCAGAAAACGACGGGCAGGGGTATCGAATGCAGATAAATATATATTTTCCCAATCCTCAGCCTCTATTGAACGCAATCTAATTTCATCATCTTGCCAATAATAGTTTGTATAATCTACATTTAGCATTAGTACACCTCCAAATAATATCACGATTCTATAAGTTTATCTCATGAAATATATATTTTGGAGGTGCTTTTTGATTATAAGTAATCTTAACATGATAATATTGGTTAGATGGTGTAGTTCTTAGATTATTCTTCAATGGAAACCGAGGACCGGAAGGCATACCATAGCAATCCATAAGCTAATCCGAAGTAAAGGAGTATACCGATGATGGATATGGACAGAAGAATGAGGATAACTTTGTTTCCATTCATACATTTACCTCCTAAATAAAACTCTCCCAATATTAAAGTGTGGGGGAGAGACTGAAAATGAAGACTAAACAAAGCCTTTACATCATAATATAAAGGAATTACAATTCCAGATCAATCCACTTCATTTTACATACTATTCCATCTCCTATATACTTAACCAGAAGAGAATTCTAGTGGCAGACATGGGAGTGGATGATGAAGAATACATATAAGATTATGCTTTCGCTGTTGCTGGTGCTGGCGTTGATGGGTCAGGTGGCTGGAGCGGAAGGAGCGGCTGTGCCAGCGGAGACCCAAGAGAGGCTTATGGAGCAATATGGGCTGGATGCGCCGCCTCTGCCGGTATGGGATTGGAGTAGCGTTGATGTCGGGGGCAGTGGAATTGCAGGCGGGATGCTGTTCGTGTACCGGATGTTTGTGAATCCGCTGGGGTTCTTGTTGCAAGAGATACTGTATATTTTGTAGTTGAGGGGGAAAAGAATGAATTCGCGTTATGATATCCCAAGTCCTGCACGCAGAGTCCGTAGGAGATCGGGCGGTAAATCATTACTGGTCCTTATTCTTGTTCTGATTGTGATGGCTGTTACGAATCCGGGGAAGGAAGCCTTCAGTGAATATTCTGTAAAGAATCTGGAGAATACGCTAGATCAGGAAATAGGCGACGGAATTAGCAAGCTGGTGGCTCAGCCTGTAATTGAGTCTTTGACCGAGCGGGATAACTACATTTTGTTCTCAGTATTTAGCGTACCAGACCTTAAAAATACCAATTTTTTTACCAGGGATGGCGGGGCTACTAAGAAGTATATTGGATTGTTTAAAATCCTTTTTATCAAGCTGTAAATATGGTTTACATATTGTTCCATGACCCGGTATAATTAAATAGATGGTTGTCGGAATCTTTTATCATGGTTGTGGAACAAGGAGGAACGAAGTTGAATACGGCTTATAAAGTACTGTCCAGTGATGCTGATCTATTCGCTGCCGCACTGGCACAGGTACAGGTCTACGTCGTTCAGCTGGTTGATGGCAAACCGCATGTGATTGCTGATTATGCCGGACCTGTACAGAAATGGACACCGGAGTACATAGTGCTGGCCGGAATGACTTATAGACGCGATGAATTTGAATTCCGGGTACGGTTGAACAAAAAGTAAGCAGATTACCTGTCCGCTGCTTGCTGCTCTAACATTACTGCCGAATCACACAAGCTTTGGAGTCCTTCTTGGCATCTCTTATACTATCCAAGTGTAAAAGAGGTGTAAAGATGAGCCAAAGAGAACGTAACCGGATTCGCAGAGCCATTAATGTCCTGCTGACACAGCGGGCTGTCCTGCTGGAGAGACTGGAAGAAATCAATGAGAATCTGCGCAGAGTGCCTAGAGGTTCGCGGGCCAGAAGAGAGCTGCTGGCAGCCAGAGAATCGATCCGCGAGGCTATCCGTTTGAATACGGTGGCTATCCGTCTGTTGAGAAGTGTGCTGTAGTCTGTATCCGCTCTAATTCATTTGAATCACTGGAACCCTTGGGGCGCAATCTGGCGTCTCAAGGGTTTTTGTGAGTTCCTATTCCCTGATGGTGACACGAGTACCTATGGGAACGAGGGCAGCCAGGGTGAGAACATCTGCGTTATACATGCGGATACAGCCATGGGAGACCATGTGGCCGATGGAAGCAGGGTTATTGGTTCCATGGATGCCATAATGCGGCTTGGATAGACCCATCCAGAAGGCTCCGAACGGGCCACCCGGATTGGGCTGCTTGTTAATGATGGTGTATTCGCCAACAGGCGAGACGGTTAACATTTTGCCGATGCCGACAGGGAAGCCTCTGGTGACGACGTCATTATCCAGCAGGTACAGCATGCGCTGTGACAGATCGACGATAATTCGGTAATTGGGCATACAGATCAGCACTCCTTTGTAACAGGATATGTGCGGAGCTATGCAGCGGTTCTCAGAAAAAGTGGTCAAAAAGCTTAATGAGAACAAATGTTTGCATTCGGCTTTTTGGCCACTTTAAGAAGTGAAATGAACAGAAAACAGGCTGCTTCGCATGGTGCGGAGCAGCCTGTTCTTAAGCGGGGAGTAGATTAGTGGATATCGCGGAATAATCCGATGACCCGTCCCAAAATCGTAACCCGGTTAAGGCGGAGAGGCTCGTATGCCGGATTCTCCGGCTGCAGCCTGATATGATCCCGTTCCTTGTAGAAGGTCTTGACAGTTGCTTCATCTTCTTCGGTCATCGCTACAACAATATCGCCATTGTCGGCAGTCTGCTGCTGGCGTACGATGACATAATCCCCGTTCATAATTCCGGCATCCACCATACTGTCACCAAGGACAGATAGCATAAATACCTTGTTATCGCCTACATAATGAGCAGGTAACGGGAAGTAATCCTCAATATTCTCTGTAGCTGTAATAGGAACACCAGCTGTAACCTTACCCACTACCGGGATGCGGGTAACGGTCTGGACGAATTGATGCACATTCTCTGAATCTTCCTGGCCGAGCAATTCAATCGCACGCGGCTTCGTAGGGTCACGGCGGATCAGGCCCTTCTTCTCAAGCCGGTCCAAGTGACCATGCACGGTAGAGCTGGAGGCCAGGCCGACAGCCTCGCCAATCTCGCGGACGGACGGAGGATAACCCTTGCTGCGGACTTCATTACGTATAAATTCCAGGATCGCCAGCTGACGACTAGAAATCTTTGACATCGGTATCAACCCCATATACTATGTTTGGGAAAATTATAACATAGAACTTCCGTTCGTACAAACATAAGTTCTAAAATGAGGAAAAAAAGAGAACGCAAATAAAGAGAACAGACGTTCCGAAAAAACTATTGATCGAAACACATGTTCGTGTTATATTATTTTCGAAAGCAAGAACATGTGTTTGGAGGATGATGATCATGTTAAAGTATAGTACATACAACAGCATCTACAATAATGAGGATATCAAGGTGTCCGCTCCCGGTAATCCAACTGCTCATAGTAATGTAACCAAGGTCAAGGATGCGATTCTTCATAGTCTCACTGCGCTATCATCACTATTCCGTCAGGTCAGCCTGATGAAGATGGTTTTGGTGCTGATGCTTGTTATTTCGGGATTCACTGTGGTGGGGAATGTTTTTGCCGGTTCGGTCTCTTCACTGAAGCCGGATAAGCGGATCGTAGTCGAACGCGGTGATACCTTATGGAGCATTGCGTTAAGTAACAAGCCTGAGGACATGAGGACAGCCGTATATATAGAAGGAATAATGAAGACGAATCATTTGGAGAACAGTGTCATTAAGGCCGGAGATATTCTGACTTTACCTTTATACTGAAGGATTGTGTCAGACTAATGATCGACTCGGAGAGCTTTCAGGGGGTAGACCTTGACAAGCTCTTTTTCTCATGGCAAAGTTAAAATGAATTTAGAGGGAGGGAAACGTATTGAATATTGACGAATTGGTCGCACGCATCAATGAATTGGCACGCAAAGCTAAGAACGGCGGCCTGAATGAAGAGGAACTGGCTGAACGTGCCAAGCTCCGCGAGATTTACCTGGGGAATATCCGCACTAACTTTCGGGCCCAGCTTGATACTATCGAAATTGTGGACAATCCGGAGCATGAAGAGGGCAATAACGGACTTAAGCATTAGCCTGTTGCCTTTTCATAGATAATACAGGATGACTAGGGGGAACTTACATGGCCCGTTCTTGGGAAAGAATGGTTCAACGCAATACCAAGCAAATTAACCAGCAAAGAAAGAAGCAGGGGAAGGATTCCATTTACACTTCCAGCACTAAGACTGCCGCGAAAAGCATTGATATTTTCAAAGGCCGGAATATTGTATTCCCCGTTGTACTGATGCTGCTTGGCATCATGTTCTGGGTGGTAGGCTCAATTGACGAGGCCAAAGGAAGCGGGATTCTGGCCAACTGGCTGGGTGTGGTGCTGTACTTCCTGCTTGCTGCGCTGCTGTTCTTCCGCCGTCCGTTCCTTAAGGTTGAGCGTGCGCGTATCTCTACTATTAAATACAACCGCGAACGCTTCCTCGCTGCGGCGGATATTGAGAAGATCACTTTATCACGCAGTGTAGTAACCATTAAGTATAAGGGTAAGCGCAAGCAGTGGATTTTCTCCAAGCTGATTAACCGTTATGACACCGCTGCGATGGGGGAACGTCTGGAACAGTTCGCGAAGAACAACAATATTGAACTAGTGCACGAATAGGAAGACAGACCAGCATATAGGGAGTGGGAGAAGAAATGCCGATTACCGCCGTACTATTTGACCTTGACGATACCCTGCTGTGGGATGACCGCAGCGTGGAAGAAGCCTTCCGCTATGCTTGTGAGGCTGCTGGAGATTCCGTTGATCCACAGGAGCTGGAAGCTGCTGTACGCAGAGAAGCCCGTGCCCTCTATGAATCCTATGAGACATATCCGTTCACCAAGCTGATCGGTATTAACCCGTTTGAAGCGCTATGGGCGAACTTCACTGCCGGTGAACAGCCGGAGTTCCGTCAACTGGAGCAGCTTGCCCCCGTCTACCGTAAGGAATCCTGGCGCCGCGGCCTCGCCTCACTCGGAGTAGAGGATGAAGCGCTGGCTGCACAACTGGCCGATAAGTTCGCCGCTGAGCGCCGCAGCCGTCCCTATATCTATGAAGAGACGCTTCAGGTGCTGGACGAGCTGCGCGGCAAGGTGAAGCTGCTGCTGCTGACGAACGGCTGCCCGGCACTTCAGCAGGAGAAGCTGGATGGTGTACCGGAGCTTACCCCGTATTTTGACCATATTGTGATTTCGGGAAGCTTCGGCAAAGGCAAGCCGGACAAGGGAATCTTCGAGCATGCGCTCGGACTGCTGGATATTGCTCCAGAGCAAGGTATAATGGTGGGTGATAAGCTTACGACAGATATTCTAGGCGGCTTATCCGCCGGACTGACCACAGTCTGGATCAACCGAAATAGGAAAGCTTCGGACCCGGAGATTACGCCGGATTATCAGATCAGCCATCTCTCAGAGCTTCTGCCGCTGGTAGTCTCCCTGTAAATTGAATTCCATGAAGCCAGTATCCTATTTATGTGGATATTGGCTTTTTTATATCTGCTATATTGTTTGAACTTGAAATTATACTGTATAGGGAAAAGTGGCGGAGGAGAAATTTGGAACTGAAGGAGCGTTAGCGTCCGCCTGAAAGCTTTCCGAAGGAAAGCTCGCGTCGTAAGCATCAGCTGTTACCCGATTTCAACTGCTAGCAGCGGTTTAATTCAAGAAATCTGGGAACAACAGCGGCCGGAGGGCCAAACATTCTTTGGAGTCACGGCAATCCCAATACAAACACTTGAATCAAAGATATGACTATTCTCATATTCACGAGTGAATCATGCAGCTTCTTTAAGGCAAATTGAATAAAATGTGTATAATAAGGAGAGTAGCGATCTGACTTTCATTGTAATATAAAAATGATATGTTTCATGGATGAAGAAGAATCTACCTATGAACCGGGAGGACTTCAGATGATGAAGCCAAGGATACGCAGGGGACTGATGTGCATTGTGATGGGGATGACGCTAGCAGGATGCTCGGGGAATAAGGAAGACGAGATGCAGATGCAGATGCATGCTGCGGCCAACTCCTCCATGTCACCGATTAAGGTGGAGCTGAGCTGGAACCCGGAGGAAGTAACCGCAGGTACGGCAGTTAGCTTCAAGGCTGTCGTGACACAGGACGGTGAACCGGTAGATGATGCTAGAGAAGTTATGTTTGAGGTCAATGAGGCCGCGGATAAGACCAAGAAGGTTGAAATCAAGGGTGAAAGTGACGGAGAAGGGGCTTATGTCGCGGAACATACCTTTGAAGAGGCGGGCGAATTCAGTGTCACTTCACATGTGACTGCCCGGACGCAGCATTCCATGCCAAGCAAGAAACTTATGGTAGCGCCGTAATAGAAATGAAATCAATGGAAATACAAATAATGCAGGGTGGAAAGGAAGGCTTTCCGAAATCCCTTTATTCTGCTAAAATTACTCTAATGTTTCACTGGGGGGATGGAAAGTGGCCAAATACACACTTGCTGAGAGCTTGCAGCAGCGCATATTGATACTGGATGGAGCTATGGGTACCATGATTCAACAGGTGCCGCTTACCGGCGAGGATTTCGGCGGGGATGACCTGGATGGCTGTAATGAAATGCTGGTGCTGACCCGTCCGGAGGTTATTCAGGACATTCATGAGAAATACCTGGAGGCCGGTGCGGATCTGATCGAGACAAATACCTTCGGTGCCACCTCAGTGGTGCTTGCTGAATATGATATTCAGGACCGTGCCCGGGAGATTAACCTTGCGGCCGCCAGACTTGCACGTAATGCCGCAGATAAATATGATACACCGCAGCGCCCGCGTTATGTTGTAGGAGCTATGGGACCAACCACGAAAACGCTCTCTGTCACCGGGGGAGTCACGTTCAAGGAGCTTGTAGACAGCTATGAAGAACAGGCGGTTGCGCTGATCGACGGTAAGGTGGATGCACTGCTCCTGGAGACATCCCAGGACACCCTGAACGTGAAGGCTGGAAGCATTGGTATCCGTAACGCCTTCGAGAAGAGCGGAATTACGCTGCCGGTGATGATCTCGGGAACCATTGAACCTATGGGAACCACGCTGGCCGGACAGAATATCGAAGCCTTCTATATTTCACTGGAGCATCTGAAGCCGGTGTCCATCGGACTGAACTGTGCTACCGGACCGGAATTCATGCGGGATCATATCCGTTCGCTGTCAGCGATCTCTTCAGCAGCTGTCAGCTGTTACCCGAATGCGGGTCTGCCGGATGAGAACGGGAATTATCATGAATCCCCGGATTCCCTGGCCCGTAAGCTGGGCGGCTTCGCGGAGAAGGGCTGGCTGAACATTGCCGGTGGCTGCTGCGGAACCACTCCGGATCATATCCGTGCGATGGCTGAAGTCATGGCGGCTTACCCGCCGCGTAAGCTTGACGGCCAGCATCCTCCGGCCTTGTCGGGGATTGAGCCTGTGTATGTGGAGAGTGAGAACCGTCCGTATATGGTCGGTGAACGGACCAATGTCCTCGGTTCCCGGAAGTTCAAGCGTCTAATCGTCGAGGGGAAATACGAGGAAGCTTCGGAGATTGCCCGGGCCCAGGTAAAGAGCGGTGCACAGGTCATTGATGTCTGTGTCCAGGACCCGGACCGGGATGAGACGGAAGACATCATGCGGTTCCTGGAGCTGGTGGTGAAGAAGGTCAAGGTGCCGTTAATGATCGATACGACGGACCCGAAGGTCATTGATCTGGCCTTGCAGTATTGTCAGGGCAAAGCGATCATTAACTCCATTAACCTTGAAGATGGTGAAGAGAAGTTCGAGCATGTCACACCTCTTATTCATAAATACGGAGCAGCGATTGTTGTAGGAACTATCGACGAGACTGGTCAGGCTATCCTGGCAAAGGACAAGCTCGAGGTTGCCAGACGTTCCTATGATCTGCTGGTCAACAAATACGGTCTGGCTCCCGAGGATCTGATCTTCGATACCCTGGTGTTCCCTGTAGGTACCGGGGATGAGCAGTATATCGGCTCCGCGAAGGAGACGATTGACGGCATCCGTCTGATCAAGGAGGCTATGCCTGCTGTTCATACAATTCTTGGCATCAGCAATGTCTCCTTCGGTCTGCCTGAATCCGGCCGTGAGGTGTTGAACTCGGTATTCCTGTACGAGTGCACCAAGGCCGGTCTGGATTATGCCATTGTGAACACCGAGAAGGTGGAGCGGTACGCATCGATCCCTGAAGAGGAGCGCAAGCTCGCTGAAGAGCTGATCTATAATACGAATGATGACACCTTGTCTGCGTTCGTAGCAGCTTTTCGCGGCAAAAAGGTGGAGAAGAAGGAGAAGATCTCCAATCTCTCCCTGGAGGAGCGCCTAGCTTCCTATGTGGTAGAAGGCACCAAGGAGGGGCTGATCCCGGATCTGGATGAAGCGCTGAAGACCTCCGCTCCGCTGGAGATCATTAATGGACCGCTGATGGCAGGGATGTCTGAGGTCGGACGGCTGTTCAATAACAATGAATTAATCGTGGCCGAGGTGCTGCAGAGTGCGGAGGTTATGAAGGCCTCAGTGAACCATCTGGAGCAGTTCATGCAGAAGGATGAGACCTCGGTTAAGGGGAGAATCATGCTTGCGACCGTCAAGGGTGATGTGCATGATATCGGCAAAAACCTGGTCGAGATTATTCTCTCCAACAACGGTTATGAGATCGTCAATCTGGGGATCAAGGTTCCGCCAGAGAATATTATTGAGGCCTTCCGCAAGGAAAAGGCCGACGCCATCGGCTTGTCGGGACTGCTGGTGAAGTCGGCGCAGCAGATGGTGCTGACTGCGCAGGATCTGCGGTCCGCCGGTATTGATGTGCCGATTATGGTGGGCGGTGCAGCACTGACCCGCAAATTCACCAAGACCCGAATCCGTCCGGAGTATGACGGACTCGTCTTATATGCCAAGGATGCCATGGACGGTCTGGATATCGCCAACCGGCTGATGAACCCGCTGGAGCGGGTGAAGATTGAGGAGGAGGTCCGCCAGGAGGCTGAGGCTGCTGTAGCTGTCGCTCCGCAAGCGCCCCTTCCCGAGCTTACGCGCGCAGTCCGCTCTAAAATTTCGGGTGATGCCCCAGTGTTCATCCCGCCGGATATGGAGCGTCATGTCCTGCGTAATTATCCGCTGGGACATGTGATTCCTTATGTGAATATGCAGATGCTGCTCGGCCATCATCTCGGTCTGCGCGGTTCTGTAGAGGCGCAACTGGCAGCGCGAGATCCGCGTACCGTAGAATTGAAAGAGACCGTGGACGATATTCTGCATCAAGCGATGATCGAAGGCACGATCGTGCCGCATGCTTTGTACCAGTTCTTCCCGGCCCAGTCACGCGGCAATGACATTCTGATCTATGATCCGCAGGATCAGGCTAAAGTGCTGCATACCTTCACCTTCCCGCGCCAGAATGTGGAGCCGTATCTCTGTCTTGCTGACTTCCTGAAGCCAGTGGAGAGCGGAGTCATGGACTATGTAGGCTTCCTGGTGGTTACTGCGGGCCATGGCGTCCGTGAATTATCGACTGTACTTAAAGATAAGGGGGATTATCTCCGTTCCCATGCTCTGCAGGCTGTCGCCCTTGAGGTCGCAGAAGGTCTGGCTGAACGTGTCCACCATATGATGCGCGACACCTGGGGGTTCCCGGACCCGGCAGATATGACCATGAAGCAAAGACACGGCGCACGTTACCAGGGTATTCGGGTATCCTTCGGCTACCCGGCCTGCCCGGATCTGGAGGATCAGGGGCCGTTATTCAAGCTCCTGAAGCCCGAGGATATCGGCGTGCAGCTTACCGAGGGCTTCATGATGGAGCCGGAGGCTTCGGTCTCGGCGATGGTCTTTGCCCATCCGGAAGCGCAATACTTCAATGTGGAGAAGCTCTAAGCCTTCCGCATGCTCACCGGTCAGAAGGGGCCATGCCCTGACTTTTCGGAACCTCCCGTTACCGGGAGGTTTTTTGTTGGAGTATAAGAATTACCTTCGAGGTGCTGTAAAAGATGCTTTTGCAGCCAAAACAGAGTAGAATTCTTGTCATAAGAACGGGCAAGATCACAAAAAGTAATCAAGACCTTAGAAGCGAGAGAGGAGGGGCATGATGGAAATCTATTTTTTGGGAACGAATGCCGGGGTGCCGACGCTGCAGCGCAATGTGACCTCGGTTGCGCTCCGGCTGCTTGAAGAACGGCGTACCTTCTGGATGTTCGACTGCGGGGAAGGGACACAGCATCAGGTTCTGCGCTCGCCGCTACGGCTGGGTAAGCTGGAGAAGCTGTTTATCACCCACCTGCACGGTGATCATCTGTTTGGCCTGCCCGGACTTATCTCCAGCAGGGGCTACCAGGGCGGGACTTCACCGCTTACGGTGTACGGACCTCCCGGGCTCAAGGCATATCTGGACATATCGCTGTCTGTCAGCCAGTCCCGCATTCCTTATAAGCTGGAGATTGTGGAGCACAGCGGCGGGCTGATTTTTGAGGATGAGACCTTCAAGGTAGAAGCGGGACTGCTGGAGCACCGGATTGACAGCTATGGTTACCGGGTCACGGAGAAGGACAGTCCGGGTAACCTGAATACAGAACTTCTCAAGAGCTATGGACTGAAGCCGGGACCGCTGTATGGCCGGTTAAAAAAAGGCGAGGATATCACTACCGATGATGGCGTGCTGATCCGGGCGGCCGAGGTGATTCATGCGCCCAAGCGCGGACGGATCGTAGTGATTCTGGGAGATACCCGGCCTTGCCCGGGTTCACTGCCGCTGGCGCAGGATGCCGATCTGATTATCCATGAGGCTACCTTTGCCCAGACCCTAGCGGAAATGGCTCATCAATATCATCACAGCACGGCACAGCAGGCTGCGGAACTGGCAAGGGATGCAGGCGGGGCTGAGCTGCTGCTGACTCACTTCAGCTCGCGTTACACTTCGCAGGAGGAGCTCGCTCCACTGCTGAAGGAAGCGCAGGAGATCTTCCCGAATACACTGCTGGCAGAGGAATTCTGCACCTTTCCGGTCTATCGGAGAACCCCGGGAAATGACGCTATTGACTGAATTATTTTCCGGGAAAGCGCAGGAAATGACAGGCCTGTGCCAAAAATAGCGGGGGGCTGCAGGAGTTCGCTAGCGTTCGACGAAGAACGTTAAATTTAAAGTAAAAGCTGAGGATTAAGCGTACGAAGCAGTAGAGAAAATGCCGAAACAAAGCGGCTAAAAATCGCTAAAGGCGGGTAATAAATCCACTTGCAGCACGCTTCCCGCAGAAGCCGCTGCTGCTCTGAAATATAATTCATAGGATTAATAATAAATAGGATGAATCACTTAGCTCGAGTTGACAGGAGGACTTATGAACAATATCGGAGGCTTATTAATTGATCTGGATGGCACCTTGTATCATGGCGGCAGAATGATCCCCGGGGCCCAGCGGCTGATCGCGGCACTTCGTGCGGCGGAGATTCCGTTCCTGTATGTGACGAACAACTCTTCAAGAACACCTGCCAGTGTAGCTGCACATTTACGCGGAATGGGCATTGAAGCAAGGCCTGAGGAGGTCTGCACATCATCGCTGGCTGCCGCCCGTTACATTGCCGGAGAATCTCCGGGGGCATCCGTGGCGATACTTGGAGAAGAGGGGCTGGTGGAAGCCTGCACAGAGGCAGGGTTAACCCTGGTCACCGAGCATCCCCAGGTTGTCGTGCAGGGGATCGACCGTTCTTTTACATATGAAGCACTGGCCCGCGCCTCGCGCTGGATTCGGGAAGGGGCGAGATTCGTCCTGACCAACCCCGACCTGATGCTTCCCTCTGATGACGGAGTGATGCCTGGTGCCGGTACGATAGGTGCAGCTATTGAAGCAGCCAGCGGTGTGGCGCCCGTGGTCATCGGCAAGCCCGAGACGCATCTGGTAACGTATGCGACATCTCTGCTCGGCATCAAGCCGGAGGATGCGGTGATGGTGGGCGATAATATGAGAACGGATATCTTGGCTGGTGCTAATGCGGGCTGCCGGACTGTGCTGGTGCTTACGGGACTTACAACCCGGGATAATCTGGAGCATTACCAGCAGCTAACCGGAGTTAAGCCTGATGAAATTTGTGCTGATTTAGCTGAACTTATGGTACTGCTCGGTGTATAATGACAAAGGTGACCTTTTGACCATCCAAGAAGGGAAGATGACAATATGCCGGAATTGCCGGAAATGGAGAATTACAGAAAGCTGCTTAGCCAACATCTAATAAACGTACCCATTACAGGGGTAACCGTAAATAGAGAAAAAACCATTAATATGGAGACTGAAGAATTCGTGAAAGGTTTGGTCGGGGCTCGAATTGTATTCGTCGAACGCCGCGCCAAGCATATTCTTTTCCACCTGCATGACGGACGCAGACTGCTGCTGCATCTGATGCTGGGCGGGCTACTGTTCTATGGTACAGAAGAAGAACGTCCTGACCGTACTACACAGGTTGAGCTTGCGTTCGGTGATCATATCCTCTACTTCATGGGTCTGCGGCTGGGGTATCTCCATCTGTTGTCTGTCAAGGAAGGCGAAGCGGCAATGGGGAAGCTTGGACCCGAGCTGCTGGACCGCCGGATGACGGCCGATCGTTTCGCCGGACTGCTCAAGGGACGGCGCGGCGCGCTGAAGAGTCTACTGGTTAACCAGCATGTAATGGCTGGAATTGGCAACTGCTATGCCGACGAGATTGCTTATGAAGCCCGTCTGCTTCCGTCTACGCTTGTTCAGAATCTGTCACCGGAAGCGGTGACCCGGCTGTACGACAGCGTGCGTAAGGTATTAACCGAAGCCACTGAAATCGGCGGGTATATGGAAATGCCGTTCATGACCGGCGACACCGTGACCGGTTCTTATAATGATGCCTGTAAAGTGTATGACCGTGAAGGCGAGCCTTGCCTGCGCGGCGGGGGAACCATAGTGAAGATAGAGCTGTCCGGACGCAAGGTATTCTATTGCCCGGATTGCCAGCATGACGCATAGACCCTTCATAGGGGCGCATGTCAGCATACGCGGCGGGTACGGGCAGGCTGCCCGGTCCGCCAGGGAGAGCGGTGCTACATGTTTTCAGTATTTTCCGAAGAATCCGCGCAGTCTGAAGCCGAAGCCGGTAGACTACCGCGATGCAAGAAGCTGCGCAGCATACTGCCGGGAGCAGGGGATGGCTTCCATTGCCCATACCCCGTATCCGACGAATCTGGCCGCTGGTCCGGGCGGCAGAGGGGTGATGATTGCCTCCCTGCGCAACGATCTGGAGATTGCCGAGGCGTGCGGATCGGTGGGCATTGTGGTGCATTTCGGACACTTTGCCGGGATGGAGCCATTGCAGGGTTATCAAAATATAATACAATGTATGAATGAGGTGCTGGCAGACTGGACGGGACATACCAAGCTGCTGCTTGAGAATATGGCAGGGAATCATGGTCATGAGGGTATGACGCCCGAAGAGCTGGTCAAGGTCCGTGAACTGTGCCGCTACCCGGAGAAGATCGGCTTTTGCTTTGATACCTGTCATGCTTTCGCTGCGGGGATCTGGAATCCGGTGCAGACGGAGGAGCTTATCGCACGCGGTGAGCGGCTGGGGTACTGGGCGGATCTGGCGGCTGTGCATTTGAATGACTCACGGTTCCCCTTCGGCTCCCGGCGGGACAGACATGCCGGAATCGGCAGCGGATATATCGGGGGAGCGGCGCTTAGCCGGCTTTTGAAGATGGATGGCCTGGCTGATAAAGTGGTCGTTATGGAAACAGAAAAGGGACCGGATGGCACGCACAGAGCGGAAATTGCTGCTGTGAGGTCCTGGTTTGAGGCGGGGGATGGTGGAGGATGAAGGAAATGAATCAGCCGGAGCTGCTGGAGCTGCTGGCCACGAAGGGCGAGCCGCTTGTTCTGTTTCTGCATACCCCGCTGTGCGGAACCTGCAAGGCAGCCCGGCGGATGATTGAGGTGGCGGAGCATTTGCTTCCGCCTGGTCTTTTGATTGCGGAGGGGAATATTAATATGCTCCCTGAGCTGGTGAATACCTATCAAATCTCAAGTGTGCCCGCTCTGCTGGCCGTATCTGCTGACCGCAGCGCTGAACCGGACATCATCTATTCCATACACTCGGTTGAACGGGTGCTGGCATACATAAGGAGAGTGACATTATAATGATATCATTACAACATCTGTCCCTGCGCAGGGAGGAGAGCCTGATTCTTGACGATGTATCGCTTACCATGAAGCAGGGAGAGAACTGGGTCATTCTCGGACGTAACGGCTCCGGCAAAACCACCCTGCTGGAAATGATGACCGGCTACCTGTTCCCCAGCAAAGGCTCAGTTGAAGTGCTGGGATACAAATATGGTCAATGTGATCTGCGCGAGGTACGTAAGGAGATTGGTTATATCGGCCCGTCCCTGATGGAAAAGCTCTCGCTTACCGACCCTGTCTGGGAGGTTGTCGCTACGGGCGCCTATGCGTATTTGCGCTTCTACCAGGAGATTCCGCAAAGTGTGAAGGACCGGTCGCTTAAGCTGCTGGAGGAGATGAACCTCGGCGAACTGGCTTATCATCCGTTCGGCTTGTTATCTCAGGGGGAGCGCAAGAAGGCTATGCTGGCCCGCTGCCTGATCGCAGAGCCAAAGCTGCTGATTATGGACGAGCCTTGCGCCGGTCTTGATTTATATGAACGGGAGAAAATGCTCGCCGAGATCGACAAGCTGCGGCAGCATAATGTTGGAGTGGTGTATGTCACCCATCATGTGGAGGAGATTGTTCCGCTATTCACTCATGTGGCGCTGATCCGTGACGGGAAGCTGGCAGGAGCCGGTCCCAAGGAAGAGGTGCTGACTCAGGAGATGCTGATGGCTACCTTTGACATTCCGGTGACGGTTGAATGGGATAATGGACGTCCCTGGATTAAAATAAGTTCTGGAGGCACATCGATTTGAACGATTTCACAGAAGACATGCCGGAGCAGGATACTGCTCCGCAAGACAAGATTATTTCAAAATATATCTGCACGGCGAACCATGGCTTTGCCCCCTATGCACAGGAGGAGCTTAGACGCTTGTTCGGAGCGGTGAAAAGTACCTTGCTGCTGCCAGGGGAAATCTTCCTGGCTACGCTTGAGGCGGAGCCGGAGGAGGTATCGCAGCGGCTGGCACAGAACCTGCCGATCTTCCTGCGCCACATCCAGCCTGTTGATTTCCAGGACACCGGCGATCTGCCGGCTCTGGAACGGCTGGCCGTATACTTAGGCCGGCGTTCGGAGCTGCAAGGCGAGAAGGTATCGCTGCATGTCCGCAAAGGCTCGTCCTCCTTCTGGGAGCAGAGTCCTGGCGAGCTGCGCGAGTGGCTTCAGAGCAGGCTTGACAGCCTGGACGCCGAGTTCACCGTACAGGAGCCTGCTTGGGTGATCTCCGTCTATGCGGACGGTGACGCGCTGTATGCCGGTGTATCCCGGCCGGAGGCGAACCTGTCCAGCTGGAATGGCGGCATGATCCGCTTCCGCAAGGAGGACGGGCAGATCTCGCGGGCCAAATTCAAGCTGATGGAGGCGGAGAAGGAATTCGCCATTCCGTTCTACAGCTTCAAGAATGCGGTCGATATCGGCGCTTCTCCGGGCGGCTGGACCTCGTTCCTGCTGGAGCGCGGCCTCAAGGTTACCGCTGTTGATCCGGCGCTAATGCACGAATCCTTACGTAAGCATCCGGCACTCAAGATTCTGCGCAAAAATGCCGGAGAGGTTAAATTCCGTGAGAACGAATTTGATCTGCTGGTCTGCGATATGAGCTGGAGTCCCAAGCTGATGGCCAAGCTGGTCACAGAGCTGCTGCACAGCCTGACACCAGGCGGCAGCGCAATTGTTACGGTGAAGCTGATGCACAAGAAGCCAATGGCGATGATCAATGAGATTATCACACTGTTTGAAGGCCAGCGGATGCAGATTCAGCGCGCGAAGCAGCTGTTCCACAACCGTGACGAGATTACACTTTATATGATTAAGTATTAATTCATAGTTTCAGGATTAAGGGAAAGCATCCCGCAGTCTGCACCTCCGGCTTCGTGCCGGTTCCGGTGCGGGCAGTGGGGGCTTTTTTTGCGTGATTCATTATTCTATAAGAACAGGCGGGGAAGAGATGGAATTCAATGGAAAGCTACATCCCGGACAGATCCTGGGAGGGCGTTATTATGTGACCGGTCTGATAGGAACAGGCGGAATGAGCCGGGTATATCTGGCGGAGGATGAACGGCTGCCGGGCATGCTGCGGGCCATTAAAGAGAGCGTAATCCGGGAGGGGAATTATGGTGCAGGCGCCATTCAGGCGGAAGCGGAGCTATTAATCTCGCTCCGTCATCCTCTGCTGCCGCAGATTGCGGATTTCTTCCCGCCGGATTCTGATGGCTACACCTACCTGGTGATGGATTATATTGAGGGCATCACCCTGCATCAGTATATGGCAGAGCAGCCTGCTGCAATGACGGGGGAGCGAATTCTAAGCTATGCGCGTCAGCTGCTGGAGGTGCTGCATTATTTGCACAGCCATCAGCCGCCAATCATATACCGGGATCTCAAGCCATCGAATATCATGCTGACTGGAGAGCATGAGCTGAAGGTCATTGACTTCGGGATTGCGCGCAGGCTGAGGAGCGGCTCCGGTGAGGACACAGAGAAGCTAGGAACAGCCGGATTCGCAGCCCCGGAGCAGTACGGCGACGGGCGCAGCAGCCAGGTGTCGGACCTGTACGGGCTTGGCGCGCTGCTGCTGTATATGGCCTCTGGCGGTGAGTTCAGCGCCTGGCAGCCAGGGATGGAGCGGAAGCTGCAGGGGCGTCTCCCGGGCCGGATGATTCCGGTCATCAGACGGCTGCTGCGGCATCACCCTGAGGAACGGTATGGAAGTGCTGAAGAGGTAAGAGCAGCCCTCTTGCAGCTGGAGGTTGGCGGAGCGGGGGAAGCTGGACATGGGCGGACGAACATGCGCAAGGTTGCGGATGACAAGGAGTGGCAGTCCTCTGTTGTGGTGGTGGCAGTATTAGGGGTGTCACCAGGGATTGGGACCACGCATACCTCGCTTGCTGTCAGCCGCTGCCTGTCGCCTGCAGGACGGACGGCATGGGTAGATTGTAATCCCGGTTCGCAGGTATTTAATCGCATGAAGGAAATGGCGGGGAGGCCTGAAATAAGCGGTGTTCAGGGGACACAGGAGCAACCGTTCACCTGGATGGGTGTAGACTACTGGAGGTTGCTCCCATCGGAGGGACTCCCGCAGGTGCCGGATCAGGCCTATGCTTACATCGTCCTGGATCTTGGAACCGGCGGCAGTGAGGGGGCGCTGGAAGCGTTCACCGGCAGCGGGTTTCCATTATTGATTGCCTCCGGTGCAGACTGGCGGCTGGAGGATACCCTGTACTGGCTGCGCCGCAGAGGTCTGACTCCCCGGCCGGAATGGCGGATCGGCCTGCCGCTGGCCGGGGAGCATACTGTGGCGCTGCTGGCTTCTCTGCTTGCACCTGCCAGCGTATGCAGCCTGCCGCTTCAGCAGGACCCTTTTCAGAGCAAAGGCAAGCTGGTTCAGGCCATCAGGGCAATGCTTGGACCGATGAAAGGTGGTCGTTTTCCTGCAAAATATATTGGAATATTTCAGAAAAAAGGTTAAACTCTCAGGTTCTTTTGGCTGTTTTTCAGAAATTAGGCTTAATTTCTATTTCGAAGCAGGGTGCAGGTGTGCTAAAATGTAGTGATATCTATAAGTTATGGACCTATTAGTATTTACAATATAGACAGGAGCTTGCGGAGAAATTATGAGTTTACTTAGTGTAGAAGACGTTTCCCATAATTTTGGGGACCGGGTGTTGTTCAAGGATGTGTCTTTCCGTCTGCTGGATGGAGAGCATGTAGGTATTGTAGGCGCGAACGGCGTAGGCAAATCGACGCTGATGAATATTTTGACCGGCAAATTATTGAAGGACAACGGCAAGGTGGAATGGACGCCGCGGGTCCGTTACGGATATCTGGATCAGCATACCCTGCTTACAGCAGGCAAAACCGTGCGCGATGTGCTTAAAGATGCTTTCCTGCCGCTGCTGGAGCTGGAGCATGAGATGCTGGCGATTACCGATAAAATGGGGGAGGCGACTCCCGAGGAGTTGGACCTGCTGCTTATGCAGATGGGCGACATTCAAGAGCAGCTTGATATTGGTGACTTTTACCTCATAGATGTGAAGGTTGAAGAAATGGCCAATGGGCTGGGGTTGACAGCGATCGGTCTGGACCGGGATGTCACTTCCCTCAGCGGGGGACAGCGGACCAAGGTACTGCTGGCGAAGCTGCTGCTGGAGAAACCGAATGTACTGCTGCTCGATGAGCCTACCAACTATCTCGATGTGGAGCATATTGACTGGCTGTCGAATTATCTGAAGCAATATCCGTATGCCTTCATGCTGATCTCCCATGATACGGAATTCATGAATAAAGTGGTTGATGTGATCTATCATCTGGAGTTCTCCAAGCTGACCCGCTATACGGCCAATTACGAGAAATTCCTGGAGATGGCGGGGATGAACAAGGCCCAGCATATTGATGCGTACGAGAAGCAGCAGGATTTCATCAAAAAGCAGGAGGATTTCATCCAGCGCAACAAAGCGCGTGCCTCGACTTCTGGCCGGGCGAAGAGCCGTGAGAAGCAGCTTGGCAAGATGGAGCGGATCGACAAGCCGGAAGAGGCGATGAAGCCTACGTTCCAGTTCAAGGAGAGCCGGGCCAGCGGAAAGACCGTGTTCGAGGGCGTTGATTTCGAGATCGGGTATGACCGCCCGCTGCTGCCAAGCAAGCTGAATATGATGATTGAACGCGGAGAGAAGATTGCGATTGTCGGCTACAATGGGGTCGGTAAATCTACGCTGCTCAAAACCATCCTGGGTGTTATCCCTACGTACAGCGGAAAAACCTACCTGGGAGATTACCTGAGTTCAGCGTATTTCCAGCAGGAAATGAAGGCGGAGAATATCACGCCGATTGAAGATGTGTGGAATGAATTCTCGAGTCTGACCCAGAATGAAGTGCGTGGGCATCTGGCGCGCTGCGGGCTGAAAAACGAACATATTACCCGTCCGCTCAGCATGCTGAGCGGCGGCGAGCAGGCTAAGGTACGTCTATGCAAGCTGCTGATGCGCGAGAGCAACTGGATTCTGTTCGATGAGCCTACGAATCACCTTGATATTGTGGCCAAGGCTGAGCTTAAGCGGGCGCTGCAGGAATACAAGGGCACAATTCTGCTGGTATCCCATGAACCGGAATTTTACGAGGATTGGGTAACGAAGGTCTGGAATGTAGAGCAGTGGTCTGCGCAGACCGTATAACAATGGATTCCGGGAAAAGTGGAGGCTTGCACTTTTCCCGGTTTTTTACCAATAACCTACGTACATAGGGGGCTGTTCAGAGATGGGTCCTGATCAAAAAACGCCGGTTCCAGCTTCATCAGCCGGCAGGGACGGCAGATATTCAAGACAGGTGCGCTTCACACCATTCGGCGCAGCAGGACAGCAGGGGCTGGCACGCTCCTGTGTGCTGGTCGTTGGCATGGGGGCGCTGGGGACTGGCATTGCCGAGACGTTAGCCCGCTGCGGGGTAGGACGGCTTATACTGGTGGACCGTGACTATGTGGAGTGGAGTAATTTGCAGCGCCAGCAGTTGTACACGGAAGAAGACGCCCGTGTGCGCACGCCCAAGGCGGCTGCAGCCCGTACCCGGCTGATGGCGGTCAATTCGGAGATTGTGATCGAGGCCCATGTGCTTGATGTACGTGCAGAGGAGCTGGAGAGCCTGCTCCCCGGCGTGGATCTGATTATGGACGGAACGGATAACTTCGACACCCGGCTAATCATCAATGACCTGGCGCAAAAGCACCGCATCCCCTGGATCTACGGAGCCTGTGTCGGAAGTTACGGCATTACGTATACGATTCTGCCGGGTGAAACCCCTTGTCTGAATTGTCTGTTGGGCACGATTCCGCTGGGTGGGGATACCTGCGATACGGCGGGGATTCTTCCGCAAGCGGTACAGCTGGTTACAGCGAATGGAACTGCTGAGGCGCTGAAGCTGCTCGGCGGATTCAAGGACAAGCTGCGCGGCAAGCTGCTGACCTTCGATATCTGGCGTAATGAGCAGCAGGAGATTGGCGTGAGGGCGGCGAAGAAGCAGGGTTGTCCCTCATGCGGTGAATCACGGAGCTATCCGTATCTGTCGGCCTCTAACACAGAGCGCAGCGATGTGCTGTGCGGCAGGGATACGGTGCAGATCCGTCCGGCACAACGCAGAAGTCTTAATTTGGAGGAGACGGCTGCCCGCTTGTCCAGGCTGAACAGCGGCAAGGTGGAGAGCAATCCGTATCTGGTTTCTTTTACAGAGGAGCCGTACCGGATGGTTGTGTTCGCAGACGGAAGAGCCTTAATACATGGAACCAGTGATATCGCTGCCGCCCGCAGCTATTATCACCGCTATTTCGGATAATGGAGGAGATCACAATGAACGAGGGAACCATCCGTCATATGGCTGTATTTACACTGAAATCCGCCCCGGATTCGGAGGAGACCAGAGCCTTCTTGCGGGATGGAGCTGAGATTCTTAGCGCTATTCCTATGGTCGGGAATTTCGAGGTGCTGCGACAGGTCAGTGTCAAATGTGAGCACCAGTACGGCTTCTCGATGGAGTTCGCCGATCAGGCGGCTTATGATGCCTACAACAATCATCCGGCGCATCAGGCTTTTGTCGCAGAGCGCTGGGACACCCAGGTGGCTGCATTCCAGGAGATCGATTTCGTTCAAATATAAGAAATTATAGGCTATAATTAGTACCGCAAAGAGACCATTCCCCTGAATGGTCTCTTTGTTTTGCGGGAATTCTAAGCATCATCTGCGGCGGCACAGCCGGTGCAAGACTGGTGGAGGGGGACGATCCCGGTGAATGAAAAGATCGCATGGTACATACCCGGGCCGCACCCGGATAGCCTTGAATCTGATGCAGACAGAGAGCAGAGGGCAGCCGGTCATGCCGGGCTGGAGGAAGCCATCCATAGCCTTGGGATGACAACAGCAATAAGCGAAGACTTGGATAGTCTTCGCTTATTGCTGTTAGGCGGTGAGCCTGTGCTTCTGCTCGCAGAGCTGGATGAACCCGGAGCCTGGGCGGGCTGGGAAGCCGTCTCGGAGATGCGGAAGGAGGGGATGATTCTGCCGGTAATGGTCCTATCCGGGGGGACACCTGAAGAGAGAGGGAAAGCGGCTGTCTCCGTATTCGATGCCGGAGGCAACGAATATATGGAGAAGCCTGTACATACCGGTGAGTTCAAACGCAGAATATTGAATATACTTAAGCTGACAGGCCGCCGTAGAGATACGGCCTCGCTGCTTAAGGTGGACGGATTGATTCTCGATCGCGGACGCCGGCAGGTCAGCCGGGATGGAGCCGAGCTGAAGATGACCCCCAAGGAATTCGACCTGTTATATTATCTGGCAGAGAATCTGAATGAAGTCTGTCCCCGGGCTGAGATATTGCAGCAGGTGTGGGGGTATCATTTTCATGCGGACACCAATGTGGTGGATGTGTACATCCGGCATCTGCGACTGAAGGTGGATAAAGGCCGCCGGAATAAACTGATTCATACGGTGCGTGGAACCGGATATGTACTGCGGACACCGGAGAGCGGGGCCACAAGCTGACGGCCGATGCAAGCAGCTCTCCGGCTAATAGGCATGTACTCTCTTGGTACAAGCTATAATAGATCTTTTGGCTGTTACAGTACGCGGCGCGACTTCAGGTAGGTTTTTTTCCAGTTCCCTGAATTCAGATCTGATATGGTTACGCCGGGTGAACCGTAAGTGTGAAGAATCTTGCCATTGCCGGCATATACAGCGACATGGGTGACGTTCTTGCCGTTGGCCCGGCTTCCGCTGGAGAAGAACACCAGATCGCCGACGCGCAGATTGGCCTTGCTGACCGATTTACCCACTTTAGATTGGGCTACGGACGTTCGGGGCAGATCTACACCATATTTTTTGAAAATATATTGAGTAAAGGAGGAGCAGTCAAAATAACGTGTAGTTGAAGTGGAGGCACCGAACTGGTAACGGGTACCCAGGTACTTTTTGCCGAAGCTGATCACTTTGGAGCCGGTGGAAGATGCGGATACGGAATCGGCACTTACAGCATCAGCGGATACAGCTGAAGCGGCGGCAGGGGCTGTTCCTGCTCCGGTTGCGAGTAAGGCGCTGAACCCGATTGTTGTGCACAGACCGATTGTCATTGCTTGCTTAAACCATTGTTGCTTATTCATGTTGTATACCTCCAAGTTTGTAATCTATTCTAGTAGTTTCGTTCTCTGATTCGTAGTATAGCAGGTTATGACAGACCTAAATTATGGAATAGATGGGCTAAAAGCAGGCGGGATATACAATGGAAGCGTTATATTAAAATCGCATTAAAAGTTACAAAATATTAATATTTAGATATTTTACTCGACAAAAAAAGCCGAAAATCCCTTGAACGTCAAGGGATTTTCGGCTTTATGATTTTGAAACAAAGGTTACAGCTATGTCTCCAAATAAATCTATGTATTCAGTCCTTGCTCTGAATAATCAGCAGCAGTCCGCTCTCGATATGAACGGTTCCCTTGTGCTCCTGCAGCACATTGCTCACGGCCAGGGACTGGCCTAATTTGAGGGTGGCGTTCTCCAGAGGATATTGGAAGCCCTGAAGGGTGATGCCTGTTACCTCAGGAGTCAGAGGCAGCAAGGAGACATAGGTATATCCCTGTTCCTCTACAACCGCCTGAGAGCCGGTAAGCGTAATGTAGTTGTTCGCATCCATAATGGAGCAGGCTACCTGCCGCTGTAGCGCTCTTGTCATCATCTGAATACTGGCCAGCGTATGGTCCATGCGTGTTCCCGTTACCCCGATCATCAGAATAGACTGCGGCTGGAGGTTCAGGGCAAGATCCAGGGCCATTTCACTGTCGGTAAGGTCTTTGTTGACCGGATCGCAGCTGATCGTCTCCTTGCTTCCCGCCTGAATCCGCTCCAATGCCTCAGGAGAGACAGAGTCGAAATCACCGACGGCAAGCTGGGGGGTGAAGCCATGGTCAATCAGGAACAGCGCTCCCCGGTCAGCGCCGATAATATAATCCTCTTCATCTAATAAGTGCAGGCATTCCGCTGTCAGTTTACCGCCTGCAACAATTACAATACGCCCGGATGGCAATAGCTCCCCCTCCTTGTAGTTGAATTAAGTTCATCATCCTGAACAGTATATAGCAGTTTCAAAAGTTGTACAATTGCCGCGCTGACGCTAAAATAGGGTTAGTGCGGCTGGCCGCACCTATCCATAGAGGATGATGAGGAATGCTTGAGCGCAGGAGGTGAGAGGGATCGTTAACGTGTTGTTTGTATGTCTGGGGAATATTTGCCGTTCTCCGATGGCGGAGGCTGTACTGCGCAGCAAGATTGAACAGCGTCATCTTGCGGATCAGATTACAGTGGATTCTGCAGGAACGGGAGACTGGCATATCGGGAAAGCGCCGCATGAAGGAACAAGGCGTATCCTTGATCTGCATGGTATCAGCTATGAGAATATGAGAGCAAGACTGGTTGCCAGTGAGGATTTCGGGAGATTCGAATATTTCATCTGTATGGACAAGTCCAATGGGGAGAATGTGCGGAAAATTCCCGGCGGTGAGCAGTCCAAGCTGTTGTTCTTCATGGATCTGTTACCGGATGAGGAGCTGCGTGAAGTGCCTGACCCGTATTTCACCGGTAATTTCGAGCAGGTCTATGATTTAATCAACGCCGGTTGTGATGTGCTGCTGGAACGGATCATTCAAGAGAAGCTACAGCAGGCATAGTGTTACAGCCGGACCGGTTGCCGTCCTTATTATGTAAGGAACGGCACCGTACATCCTCCTGAACATGAAAGCGCAGTCAATCGTGCTGCATACATAAGTTCGTAAGATGTTCACTTTTGGGGTTCTATTTGCTGTTTCAGGAGCTGAAGAAATAGAGTAATGATTCCGGGAGCTCTTTTTGCCAAAAACCCCAAAGATGCTGGCCATCCTTCTCGCGGTAGGATACGGTGGCTCCTTTGGATTCAAGCATAGCCTTGGTCTCCCGGTTCATTTCAACGAAATCATAGACTCCGGTATCTGTCTTGTAGTCTCTCTCTTGAAGCCCGACAACCATATTGATCTGAAGCCAGGAGAGATCCTCTTCTTGTGCTAACAGCTCACGGGTCTCTGGATAGTAAGCACCGGAGAGGCTGAGCACACGGCTGAATAATCCCGGATACGCCAACGCCAGGTGGAGGGAGACACTGCCGCCCAGGGAATCACCGGCTACGATCCGCTCCTCCGGTGTGCGCCGGACCGGATAATTATGTTCAATGAAGGGAATAATCTCTTCGGCGAAGCATGCAAGGTACTGCTTGAAGCGGCTGCCGAACGGAGCGTATTCAGCGGTGCGGACTGCCACGTTGACTTCGACGCCCACTATAATGAAGGGTTCCACATCCTGCTCCAGAATCAGCTGCCCGGCCAGGGTAGCAATCCGGCCGAAGTTGAAGAATTCTTCACCGTCCTGGCAGTAGATGACGGGATAGCTGAGTACTTCATTATATCCGGGGGGAAGATAGATACGCAGCTTGCGCTCTTCCTGCAGGTGTTCGCTCCACAGTGTTTGTTTCACAATTGTACGTTTCAGAAAAACAGGTTCGCTCATTGTCAAATCGTCGCCTTTCATGTCGAATTTTGCTTAAGACTTAGTGTTACGTTAAAATTACCCAAGCATAGAATGTGGGATATATCATTTACTTGATAAATATCCTTTAATCTGTTATAGGATATTCAAACGCCTGTTATACATACAAAATTTATGGAAACATAAATTTTATGCGTATTTCTTTGACGAAACAGATACAACAGGTGTATAATAATTCTATAACAGAGACCACTGATATTCAAATTTTTTTATTGAGGTGAAGATAATGACTAGAGTTCCTTATGAAGTGTATACAGAGGACGTTGAAGCCCTTACGGTTCTTTCCCCGGATGGAGAAATTATCAATAAGGAAATGATGCCTGACCTTACCGATGATCAATTGAAAGAAATTATGTACCGTATGGTATTTACCCGTACCTGGGATGACCGTGCTGTCAACCTGGGCCGTCAAGGCCGTCTCGGCTTCTATGCGCCGGTATCCGGACAGGAAGCTACAATGATCGGCAGCGAGTACGCTTTGCAGAAGGAAGATTTCGTCTGCCCTGGCTACCGCGATATTCCACAGCTCGTATGGCATGGCCTTCCATTATATCAGGCATTCCTGTATTCCCGCGGACATCAGCATGGCGGACAGATTCCTGATGGCGTGAATGTACTTATGCCGCAGATCATTATCGGAGCACAAATCCTTCATGCTACCGGTATTGCTATGGGCTTCAAATTGAAGAAACAGCAGAACGTTGCAATCACATATACCGGTGACGGCGGTTCGTCTGAAGGCGACTTCTACGAAGGCCTTAACTATGCAGGAGTATTCAAGCTGCCAGTGATCTTCTTCGTTCAGAACAACGGCTATGCTATCACCACTCCGTTCTCGAAGCAGACGGCAGCGAAATCCATCGCCCACAAGGCGGTTGCCGCAGGGATTCCCGGAATCAAGATCGACGGCATGGACGTATTTGCAGTAATCTCTGCTGTACAGCAGGCTGCTGAACGTGCCCGCAAAGGCGAAGGCGCAACACTGATCGAAGCGGTAACCTACCGTTTCCGTCCGCATTCCCTGTCCGATGATGCCAGTAAGTACCGTACGAAGGAAGAAGAAGGTCAATGGAATGAGAAAGATCCGATTGCCCGTCTTGCCAAGTACCTGGAGAAGAAAGGCCTCTGGACTGAAGAGGACACTCTGCGCGTAAGAGAAGAAGCGAAAGCAACTGTGAACGAGCAGATTAAGAAAGCAGAACAGACCGAAAAAATGACCATTCCCGGCTTGATCGACAGCATGTTCGAGGTAACTCCGAAACATCTTGAAGAACAAAAAGCCGATTTTGAATAAGGGGGATATCAGGCAATGGCACAGATGAATATGAAAGAAGCAATTCGTGACGCAATGCGCGTTGAACTGACTCGTGACCCTAATGTTCTTATCTTCGGAGAAGACGTTGGTAATGTAGGTGGCGTATTCCGTGTAACGGAAGGGCTGCAGAAGGAATTTGGCGAGGAACGCATTTTCGATACACCGCTGGCTGAGTCCGCCATTGGCGGCTTGGCTTTCGGTCTCGGCATACAGGGCTTCCGCCCGATTGCTGAGATCCAGTTCGTAGGCTTCATCTTTGAAGCTCTTGATCAGATCGTTATTCAGGCAGCGCGCCTGCGCTGGCGTTCCGGGGGCAAATACAATGCTCCTGTAGTCTTCCGCACTCCATTCGGCGGCGGCGTTAAGGCAGCCGAGCTGCATACCGATTCCCTGGAAGGTCTGATTGCCCAGAGTCCTGGTATCAAGGTAGTTATTCCTTCTAACCCATATGATGCGAAGGGACTGCTGATCGCTTCGATCCGCGACAACGACCCTGTATTCTTCATGGAGCACTTGAACCTGTACCACGCTTTCCGTGCAGAGGTGCCTGAAGGTGAATATACCATTGAACTTGGCAAAGCGAATGTAGTTCGCGAAGGTACGGATGTATCTATCATTACCTACGGTCTAATGGTACATACAGCGACCAAAGCGGCTGACCAGCTCGAAAAAGAAGGCATCAAAGTCGAAATTATCGACCTGCGTACCGTTAGCCCGATTGATATCGACACCATTGTGGCTTCCATCAAGAAGACTAACCGTGCGATTGTTGTACAAGAAGCTCAGAAGAGCTCGGGCGTAGCCGCTGAGGTTATTGCCCAGATTAACGAAAAAGCTCTGCTGCACCTGGAAGCCCCTGTGCTTCGTGTAGCAGGTCCTGATACGATTTTCCCGTTCGCTCAAATCGAAGATACCTGGATTCCTACCCCTGCACGCGTCATTGCGGCAGTTAAGAAAGTCATGGAATTCTAAGAAGTAACGACCTTGCCGTCCTTGTAAAAAGGGCGGCACCCGTTTCTGTCATCTATTGGACGGAGCTGTTGGAGTATCTCAACATAATTTATAGGAGGTTATCAAGGTGGCAAAATTTGAGTACCGGTTCCCTGAGCTGGGCGAAGGTCTGCATGAAGGCGAAATTATCAAAATGCATATCAAAGCCGGCGACAAAGTAACCGATGACGATATCGTAATGGAAGTTCAGAATGACAAGGCGGTAGTAGAGGTTCCTTGTCCGGTCAACGGCACAGTGCTTGAAGTCTTCACCAAGGACGGCCAAGTATGCCGTGTAGGCGAAGTTGTAGCAATTATTGATGCAAAAGGCGACATCCCTGAGCAAGAGGGCGGCCATCCGGCAGAGCATGCTTCCCAGGAAGCTGATGCAGCCAAAGGCGGAGCGGATACTACTTCTTCTCCGGCAACCAGCAGCCCGGCTACCGGCGGAGCAACGAACTTCGAATACAAGTTCCCTGAACTGGGCGAAGGCCTGCATGAAGGGGAAATCATCAAGATGCACATCAAGGTTGGAGACAAAATCACTGACGACGATATCATTATGGAAGTTCAGAATGATAAAGCAGTGGTGGAAGTTCCTTCTCCGGTCAACGGTACTGTAGTCGAAGTGTTCACCAAAGACGGCCAGGTCTGCCGCGTAGGTGAAGTTGTGGCTATCATTGCTGCAGAAGGTGATGTTCCTCATGAGGAGGGCGGCCATGCTGAAGCATCCGGTGCCCAGGCAGCAGCTCCTTCCCAAGGTACAGCTCCGGCAGCGGCAGCAGCTCCAGCTCCTGACCGTGAAGTGCTGGCAACACCAAGCGTACGCAAGTATGCCCGCGACAAGAGCGTAGATATCTCCAAGGTGAACGGCTCCGGCAAGAACGGCAAGATCACACTTGAAGATGTGGAAGCCTTCCTGAAAGGCGGCTCTACAGCTCCTGCGGCAGCGGCTCCTGCAGCTTCTGCACCAGCGGCGGCAGCACCGCAAGCCAAAGCCAAAGAAGCAGCACCGGCAGCAGCTTCCGGCAATGCAAACCTGGAAGAAGAACGCGTACCATTCAAGGGTATCCGTAAGGCGATTGCCAATGCTATGGTTAAATCGGCTTACACTGCACCGCATGTTACCATCATGGACGAGGTGGATGTTACGGAGCTTGTTGCCTTCCGTGCCCGCATGAAGCCGGTAGCCGAGAAGAAGGGCGTGAAGGTTACTTATCTTCCGTTTATCGTAAAGGCACTCGTTGCTGCTTCCCGTCAGTTCCCTGCGCTTAACGCGATGATTGACGAAGCTTCGAACGAAATTGTCTACAAGAAGTACTACAACATCGGTATCGCTACGGATACAGACAACGGTCTGATCGTTCCTGTCATCAAGGACGCTGACCGTAAGAGCATCTGGATGATCGCAAGCGCGATTACAGATCTGGCAGTACGCGGACGCGACGGCAAGCTGGCTCCGAATGAAATGAAGGGCAGCACGATCTCGATCAGCAATATCGGCTCTGCCGGCGGTATGTTCTTCACTCCGATTATCAACTTCCCTGAAGTAGCTATTCTCGGAACCGGACGTATCACTGAGAAGCCTGTCGTGAAGAACGGCGAAATCGTTGCCGCACCTGTAATGGCTCTGTCCCTGAGCTTTGACCACCGGATTATTGACGGCGCAACAGCACAGAATTTCATGAATTACATTAAGACCCTGCTTGCAAATCCTGATATGTTAGTTATGGAGGTGTAATTAATGGTAGTCGGAGACGCTTCAATCGAAATCGACACATTGGTAATTGGTGCAGGTCCCGGCGGGTATGTGGCGGCAATTCGTGCCGCCCAGCTCGGCCAAAAGGTCATCATTGTAGATAAATCGGAACTCGGCGGTGTGTGCTTGAACCGCGGCTGTATTCCTTCCAAGGCCCTGATCTCGGCCGCTCATCAATTCGAGGCTGCCCAGCACGGTGAAGTATTCGGTGTTACAGCCGAGAACGTGAAGGTAGACTGGTCCAAGACTCAGGCCTTCAAGAACGGCGTAGTCAAGAAAATGACTTCCGGCGTTACCAGCCTGATGAAGGGCAACAAGATCGAAGTATTCAGCGGAGAAGCTATGTTCATCAGCACAAACGAAGCCCGTCTGTTCAATGATCATGAATCCCCGCGTTACAAGTTCAATAACTGCATTATCGCAACGGGCTCCCGTCCGATTGAACTGAAGCCATTCCCGTTCGGCGGACGCATCCTGTCCTCCACGGAAGCGCTGGATCTGCCTGAGATCCCTAAGAGCATGATCGTTATCGGCGGCGGCTACATTGGTGCGGAGCTGGGTCAGATGTACTCCAAATTCGGCACCAAGGTTACCATCATTGAAGGTCTGGACACCGTTCTGCCTGGCTTCGACAAAGACATGACCCGTCTGGTTGCCAAGAATATGGCTAAGACTGGCATTGAAATTGTAACCAACGCCAAAGCAGAATCTGCGGTTCAGAACGACAAGGAAGTTACTGTGAAGTACTCCGTCGGCGGAGAATCCAAAGAAGTTACTGCTGAATACCTGCTGGTAACCGTAGGACGCCGTCCGAATACTGACGGCGAGCTGGGCCTGGATCTGATCGGCGTTGAGCTGGATGACCGCGGTCTGGTGAAGGTAGACCATCAGGGACGGACTAACATTCCTAACATTTTCGCAATCGGCGATATCGTTCCAGGTCTTGCCTTGGCGCACAAAGCTTCTTACGAAGGTAAGATTGCTGCGGAAGCCATTTCCGGACACAAATCGGTTGTGGATTACAAGGTAATGCCGGCTGTAGTATTCACAGATCCAGAATGCTCCAGCGTAGGCCTGACCGAGAAGGAAGCGAAGGATAAGGGCTATGCGGTGAAAGCCGGCAAGTTCCCGTTCGCAGGCAACGGCCGTGCCGTGTCCCTGAATGCTCCTGAAGGCTTCATCAAGATTGTAGCGAAGAGCGACAACAATCAGGTGCTTGGCGCGCAAATCGTCGGTATCGAAGCTTCCAATCTGATCGCTGAGTTGGGTCTGGCGATTGAAATGGGCGCAACGCTTGAAGATATCGCACTGACCATCCATGCGCATCCAACCCTTGGCGAGATCGTCATGGAAGCGGCTGAGCTGGTAGAAGGCCACCCGATCCACGTAATGAAATAATAACCGCTTAAGCTTATGCGGTAAGAACATAGGAGGATGTTCCCGAAGCCATGCAGATGGTCAGGGAGCATCCTCTTTTAAATAATGTCACTGTCATGAACGTTCGGAAATAGCTGGAAGTCAGCCCAATTCAGGTAAAGAAAAGTATGCTTTTTTGCTTTTTTTTATCATTAGGGAAGTTACAACGACCGTCAGCTCATGGTAAACTGGTAGAAGAAAAAAGAGAGTGGGGTGCGATACGGCTTGCGTAATTACTTGGATTTATTACAGGATATTCTGGACACCGGTACAGCTAAGAGTGACCGGACAGGTACAGGTACTGTGTCCGTCTTCGGGCGTCAGCTCCGCTTCGATCTGGCGAAGGGCTTCCCGCTGATGACCACCAAGCGCATTCATCTGAAGTCGGTGGTACATGAGCTTCTATGGTTCCTCAAAGGGGATACCAATACAACTTATCTGAAGGAGAACGGCGTCTCGATCTGGGATGAATGGGCCGATGAGAACGGGGAGCTGGGACCGGTGTACGGTTCGCAGTGGCGGGCCTGGGAGAGCAAGGACGGGCAGCATATCGATCAGATTGCGAATGTTATTGAGTCGATCAAGCATAATCCCGATTCACGGCGTCATATTGTTAGTGCGTGGAATGTAGGCGAGATCGAGCAGATGAAGCTTCCGCCCTGCCATTTCGTATTTCAGTTCTACGTAGCGGGCGGCAAGCTCTCCTGCATGCTTACGATGCGTTCGGTGGATACGTTCCTTGGACTTCCGTTTAACATTGCCAGCTACGCGCTGCTTACGCATATGGTGGCGCAGCAGACGGGGCTAGAGGTCGGAGATTTCATCTGGTCCGGCGGAGATGTGCATATATATACAAATCATATGGAACAAGTGGCTACACAGCTTGCGCGGGAGCCTTATGCGCTGCCGAAGCTTAACATCCGTAGAGTACCGGACAGTATTTTTGATTATACCTTTGAGGATTTTGAATTTACTGACTATGTCTATCACCCGGGAATCAAGGCACCGGTTGCTATATGAGCATTACCATGATATGGGCGATGGCCTCGAATGGCGTAGTTGGAAAGAATAATGATATGCCCTGGCATTTGCCGCTGGATTTCGCTTATTTCAAAGCAGAGACACTCGGCAAGCGGATGCTGATGGGCCGCAAAACCTGGGAGTCGCTGGGCAGCAAGCCGCTGAAGGGCCGTACCAGCCTCATCCTGACCCGCGACAAGAGCTTCGCACCCGAAGGGGCTGAGGTCATCCATACGCTGGCTGAGGCGCTGGCTGAGGGGCGCAAGGAGGATGAGCTGATGGTGATCGGCGGAGCCGAGATCTATAGCCTGATGCTACCTTATGCCGACAAGCTGCGTGTTACACGGATAGAGGCGGAGATTGAAGGCGATACGAGATTCCCTGAGGTAGACTGGAGCCAGTGGAAGGAAGTTTCCAATACACCGGGACTCAAGAATGAGCAGAATCCCTATGATTATCGTTTTATGGTGTACGACCGCAAGGAGTGACAATGAAGCGTTTTCTCTGACACAAGATGTGAAATAGTACAAATAATCAGCAGATTAGTCCATTACAGTGCGAAAGTATTGAGTGCTAATATAATTAAAATTAGAAATGGTGTACTATACATCAACACGAAGAGAACGGATGGGGGAAACGTATATATGTCTACACCTACTGGATTTATGGAGTATAAGCGCCAGCTCCCAGGGGACCGCGATCCCGAGCAGCGCGTGAAGGATTGGGAAGAATTCCACGAGCATCTGACCGAGGACGAGCTTCGGACCCAGGGTGCCCGTTGTATGGATTGCGGCACACCGTATTGCCACACCGGCATGGATATGAGCGGCGGTACTTCAGGCTGTCCCGTGCATAACCTGATCCCGGAGTGGAATAACCTGGTCTACCGCGGCTTGTGGAAGGAAGCGCTGGAGCGCCTGCACAAGACTAATAACTTCCCTGAATTCACCGGCAGCATCTGTCCTGCACCCTGCGAGGGCTCCTGTACCGTCGGTCTGATTGGACAGCCTGTTACGATTAAGACGATCGAGCTGGCCATTGTGGACAAGGGCTTTGAAGAGGGCTGGGTAGTCCCGAGTCCGCCGGAGAAGCGTACAGGCAAACGGATCGCTATTGTCGGCTCCGGTCCGGCAGGACTGGCCGCAGCCGCCCAGCTGAACAAAGCGGGTCACACGGTAACGGTCTTTGAGCGCAGTGACCGGATCGGCGGTCTTCTGATGTACGGTATCCCGACGATGAAGCTGGACAAACGTGTCGTACAGCGCCGCGTCGATCTGCTGGCTGCAGAAGGTATCGAGTTCGTGGTTAACACAGAGATTGGCAAAGACATTCCGGCGCAGCAGCTGGTGGATGAATATGATGCCGTTGTACTCTGCGGCGGTGCGACCAAGGCAAGACGCTTCAACGTGGAGGGCAATGACCTCAAAGGGGTTATGTATGCCATGGATTACCTGAACGGCACGATCAAGAGCTATCTGAATTCCAATCTGGAGGATGGCAATTATGTATCCGCCGCAGGCAAGGACGTAATCGTGCTGGGCGGGGGCGACACCGGCTCAGACTGTGTAGCGACTTCTCTGCGGCATGGCTGCAGCAGCATCACCCAGTTCGGTACTCACGACAAAGCGCCGCTTACACGTGATCCGATTGCAAACCCCTGGCCGCAGTTCCCGAATGTCTACACTCTGGATTATGCCCAGCAGGAAGCCAAAGCGGTCTTCGGAGAAGACCCGCGTGAATTCTCTATCATGACGACGAAGTTCGTCGGCGATGAAGAGGGCAACCTCAAGGAGCTGCATACAGTGCAGATCCACCGGACGGTAGACGAGACAGGACGGAAGATCTATCAGCCGGTTCCGGGAACTGAAGCTGTCTATCCGGCTCAGCTGGCGTTGATTGCCATTGGCTTCGACGGACCGGAGCAGGATATCATTGAGCAGCTTAAGCTGGATACGGACCGCCGTACCAATGTCAAGGCCCGTTATGGCAAATTCAATACGAATGTGGATAAAGTATTCGCAGCCGGAGATATGCGCCGCGGACAGAGTCTGGTCGTCTGGGCCATCAACGAGGGACGCGAAGCAGCGCGTGAAGTGGATAAATACCTGATGGGTTCGACTGTACTTGCTTAATCCTATATGCACCAAAAAGCCGTCCTCCAGCATTGCTGAGAGACGGCTTTTTATTAAAATATAAGAATTTATATGTTTCACGCTATACATTATCCTTCTATTTCTCGCTGAAACGGTACCGTCCTTAAAAGGACGGCAAAGCCGTTTCTACTTGTGCGCTATCGGATTATGCGGCAATGGAAATGAATGGCCTTCAATGTTCAAAAGATCACGGGGGCTAGTCTTCCAGCTTGAACCGTTCAATCTTAAGCTGCAGATCGCCTGCCATCCTGGACAACTCCGTAGAAGAGGCGGAGATTTCTTCCATGGAAGCGAGCTGTTCTTCTGTAGCTGCCGTTACACTCTGGAAGGTGTCTGAGGTAGACCGGGAGATGCCGGAGATCTCGTGTACGGAAGCGGCGACCTCCTGCGCTCCCGCTGACATCTGCTCGGTAATAGCCGAGATGTCATGCAGCTGGCTGTTGATTTTGGCCGTAGACTGTTCAATACTGATGAAGGATTCCTTGGCTTCCGCGGTAACCTGAATACCCAGCTCTACATCGGCTGCAACGGTATGGCGGATCGCTTCATAGGTCTGGTCGATCAACGAGGTCATCTGCTGGAGGGTATCTTGAATATCCCCGGCGGTATTCTTCGATTGATCGGCCAGCTTCCGAACCTCTGCCGCCACGACGGCGAAGCCCCGGCCCTGCTCTCCGGCCCGGGCCGCTTCAATACCAGCGTTCAGGGACAGGAGATTTGTCTGTACGGCAATGGCCGAAATTGCACTGCTCATCGCGGAGACTTCATCGTTCAGGCCGTTTAATTGCCCGATCAGCTGCGAAGAGTGGTGAGTAGAGGTCCGGATGGCATCCATTTGCTGGCTGACCTGTTCCATCTTCCGGCTGCCGCTGCGAACATCTGCTTCAGTGTTCGCGGAAGAATCGACGATGGAGGCGGCAGCTTCGGCAATCTTTTGAATCCCGGAGGACATTTCCTCCATCGCGCGCGAGGTTTCTGCCATGGCCGAGGTCTGTGTCTGCGCACTCTCAGAGGAGTCCTGCACCAGTTCTGCCACATAAGCGGTGGCTCTGGAGTTCTCTTCGGTTGTGGCATTCAATTGCTGGCTGGAGGCTGCCAGTTGTCCCGAGGTATCCGAAATATCCGAGACGATGTCGCGCAGAGAGCCAACCATCAGGTTGTAATTCTGTGCCAGCTGCCCGATCTCATCCACCCGGCTTATCTCAATCTGCTCATTCAGATAGCCTTCGCTTACCCGCTGTGCAGAACGGTTCAGACTGCGGATCGGCTTCGTGATGGAGCGGACAATCAGGTACATCAGGGTCAGGGCGACTAGCAGGGCAATGGCCAGAACCATCAGTCCTGTATAGATAATGGGCTGTGAGGCATCCGAGAATTCTTGGGTAGGCAGGATGCCGACAATTTTGAACCCGGTATTCGGATCGGTTGTATAATAACCCTGCATGTCCATCTCCGTATCCGGATTGGTATAGTGCAGGTCCCCGCTGTCGTTACCGAGCAGCTTCACTACATAGTCTGCTACATCCTCACCTGCTGCTTTGCTGGGATGAGAGACGAATTTATGATTACGGTCCACAATGTAGAAGTATCCGGTCTCACCTGGATGGGTGGTATTTATTCTTTCACTCATTGCCTTGAGATTGAGGCTGGTGGTAACTGCTCCTTTACCATCCTTCAGCGAATGGGAGATGAACAGCGTATAGTTGCCGGTTGTTAACGAGACAAAAGGATCAATGATTGTAGTTGTACCAGCATTTTGCATGGACGCCTTATACCAGTCCCGCGTACGCGGATCATAATCCTGTTTGCCGGGGTCCGGGGCCTTCATCCACGCTCCTTGTTCGTTGCCCACCGTAAGAACCTCAAGCTCGGGATGTGCCTTCATGAACTGATCGATCAGTGTACGTGTTGCGGGAGCCGTAACATCGACCTCGGAAGACTCAATCTGGCGGCTGAGTAAATCTACATTCCGCATAGCAGCGGATACATATTCTTGAATGGTCCCGGCGACCAGCTCGACACTGGAATGCGTGGCTTTCTGCATTTTAATCTCCAATTGCTGTTTAGCACTGGAATAGGAGAAATAACTGACCAAGAGGATCGGGATCACTAGCATAATGGTGAAAAGCATCATCATTTGTCTTTGCAGTGATCGTGATCTGAGCTTGCTGATGAAGCGGTTGACTGACTTGAACATTGGAACGGTTCCCCCTCTGGTACATGGAAATCGACTGGTAGTATCGCTAGCCGTTTCTCTCTGAATATCTCTACTCATATTCGGTTTATCGACACATTCTGTTCATATCTGAAGGTATTTCATCCAAAATAATTAATTGCATTCATAAGCTATTTATCGCCAGCTTGACGCGGCCTGGAATATCGTATAGATTAAGTACCAACATTTATAACGTAACAGCGTTGACCAAGGACCTGGTATCCGTAAGCGCCGGAAGCAGAGAGGGGATTCACCGGCTGAAAGATCCCCCGAGTGCGTAAGACACCAATCCTGCCTTGGAAGCTGCAGCTTATGCTGAAGATGGCATAAGTCTGCCGGACCCGGCCGTTATCCGGATTAGAGAACCTCAGGCTTGGATAGTCTTGGGGTTGAAACAGGGTGGTAACACGGCGCATTCGTCCCTGACGGATGCGTCTTTTTTGCGTTCTCATTATGGCAGAGAAATGTTCTGGAGCTGTACACACTTATCTACGAAAGAGGCTGATCTGTATGCGTCAAACCAATCTATTAGTAACCACTCTGCGCGAAGCTCCTGCCGAAGCAGAGACAAGGAGCCACCAGCTGCTGCTGCGTGCGGGATATATCCGGCAGGTGGCCGCCGGGGTATACACCTATTTGCCGCTCGGACGGCGGGTGCTGCGCAGGATAGAGCAGATCGTGCGCCAGGAAATGGAGTCCGCCGGTGCGCAGGAGGTTCTTATGCCTTCCATGCAGCCAGCAGAGCTCTGGAGAGAATCGGAACGTTATGAGGTGTACGGCAAAGAGCTGATGAAGCTCCGCGACCGTCACGACCGTGAGTTCGTGCTGGGTCCGACCCATGAGGAAGTGGTTACGGCGCTAATGCGCGGAGAGATCAGCTCCTACCGTCGGCTGCCGGTGACCGTCTATCAGATCCAGACGAAGTTCCGGGATGAACGCCGTCCGCGCTCAGGACTTCTGCGTGGAAGAGAATTCCTGATGAAGGATGCTTATACGTTTGATACGGACTGGAATGGCCTGGATCTGGCCTATCAGGTGATGTACAGCGCTTATGAGCGGATATTTGACCGCTGCGGCCTGAAGTACCAGGCGGTGCAGGCGAATGCCGGAGCGATTGGCGGCAAAGGCCAGAACCATGAATTCATGGCTCTGTCAGAGATAGGCGAGGATACGATAGCTGTATGCTCCCTGTGCGGATATGCTGCGAATCTGGAGCAGGCAGAAGTGCAGAGCGGGGCTGCGCCGCATAGACAAGATTATGCCGCACGGCCTGCTCCAGAGCGATTCCACACCCCTGCCCAGAAGACCATTCAGCAGCTGGAGCAGGAGAGTCAGCTCAGACCGCAGGATATCATCAAGACATTAATATACACAGGCGGCGGCAAGATATTTGCTGTGCTGGTCCGTGGAGATCATGAGGTGAATGAGCTGAAGGTGCAAAAGTACCTCGGCTGCGGTGACATTACACTGGCTGATGCCATGCATGTACAGGAGACCGCCGGAACCGTAAGCGGTTATGTCGGTCCTGCCGGATTGTCCATGCCTCTCCTGGTAGATGCTGCTGTTGCAGCCATGACAGAAGCAGTCACAGGCGCGGGGGAAGAGGATTACCATCTGCGCGGAGTGGTGCCCGGCCGGGACTTCCCGCTGACGCAGGTGGGGGATTTCCGCAATGCGGTTGCCGGCGACTGCTGTCCGCAGTGCAGCGAAGGGGAGCTGGATTTCCATCAGGGCATCGAGGTAGGGCATGTCTTCAAGCTGGGCACGGTCTACAGTGAGAAGCTGGGGGCAGATTATCTGGATGCGGACGGCCGCACCCGGCCTATGGTAATGGGCTGCTACGGTATAGGAATCTCCCGCTTGCTGGCCGCAGTGGCAGAGCAGAGCAACGATGACCAGGGGCTGATCTGGCCGCAGAGCCTGGCTCCATATACGGTTCATATTCTGCTGATGTCTGTCCAAGATACAGCGCAGCGTGAGCTTGCCGAAGCTCTGTATGTACGGCTGACCGCCTTGGGCATTGATACCCTGCTGGACGACCGCGATGAGCGGGCCGGGGTCAAATTCAAGGATGCCGGATTGATGGGTATACCGGTGGCGCTGGTTGTCGGCAAGCTGGCCGCAGAGCAAAGGGTTGAATACATGGACCGCAGAACGGGTAACAAGGAAGTAATCGATATGAGCGAGGCCGTGCTGCGCGTAAGCAGTCTGAAGTCCGCACCGGATTCTACTTTTGCTTGAATTGAGGATTTGGTAAAATAGGGCAATACCGCATAAATTGCCGCCCTGGAGAGGAGGGAGATGCATGTTTGGACGCTTGCGACGCCGTCTTGACAATGCCAGACAGATGCAGAAAATGCGTAAGGAGCATCCTGAGGAGATCCGCCGCTTACTGGAAGAGCGGGCCAGGGAACAGCAAGTCCCGATAAAACCTGCACCCGCAAAGTCCGGGCCGTGGATTATCTTCTTCCGGTGTATTCTGTATATTCTGACGGTGCTGGTTGTGCTGATTACCTTCATCGGAGGCCCTCAGAGGAATGCCCCTATTTTCACCATACTTTCCTTTGGTCTGCTGCTGGCTGTTCTGTATCTGATAGCGGGGCTTGCCCAGCCTGCAGTCGTATTTTTCCGCAAGCACTGGCCCAGGGGAGATGTGCTCGAACTGTTCAGCCTGATTATTGGGGCACTGCTCATTATGATGGCTATCTTCCGCCCTTAGGTTACAGGCTTTAATAATGTGAAGCGGATTTTGGGGTCCGGGAATGGTATAATAGACTACTGGACAACTTTTGTAATGAACCGAGGGTAAGGAGCGATTATTGTTGAAGACACTCATTATTGCGGAGAAACCGGACATGGGGCGGAATATCGCCGCCGCAATAGAACCGAAGGCCAAAAACTACCGTTCCTATCTGGAAGGGGAGCAGTACATCATCACCTGGGCGATTGGGCATCTGATTGGCCTGGCAGAGCCCGAAGCTTACGACAATAAATATAAAAAATGGAACATTAATGATCTGCCGATCATCCCTGAGGAGTTCAAGCTGCTGCCTAACGCACGCACCATGGATCAGCTGAAGGTGATCGGGGAGCTGGCGAAGCGCAGTGATCTGCTGGTGAACTCCTGCGATGCCGGGCGTGAGGGCCAGCATATTTTCTCGCTGATCCAGCGTTACCTGGAGCTGAACCAGCCGGTGAAGCGGCTGTGGATCTCCGATCTGACACCGGAGACGATCCGCAAGGGTTTCCAGGAGCTGAAGGACGGGTCGGAATACGAGAATCTGACCAAAGCGGCCCGGGCACGCAGCGAGGCGGACTGGCTGATTGGGATGAACGGCTCGCGCGCGTTTACCACCAAGCATAATGTGCTGCTCTCCGTAGGACGAGTGCAGACGCCCGTGCTGGCGCTGATCTATGACCGTCAGAAGACCATTGAAGCGTTTTCCTCGCTGAAGTTCTTTGAGGTGGAAGGACATTTCACCCAGAATGAGCTGACGTATAAAGGAATGTGGCAGGGCGACCGGTTAACGGATGGTGCGAAGGCAGAGGCGCTTGCAGCCAAGGTCAAAGGCAAGCCCGCCCGGATTGTTCTCTATGAGGTTAAAGAGACCAAGGAATATCCGAACAAGCTGTACGATCTGACGCTGCTGCAGCGTGAGGCGAACGGGAAATATGCCTTCTCCGCCAAAAAAACACTGGATATCGCCCAGGCGCTGTATGAGAAGCACAAGGTAATCTCTTACCCGCGTACCAACTCCAATTATGTTACGGAGCAGAATATTCCTGAAATGCACAAGACGCTGTCGGCCCTTCAGGGCACGCAGTACGACGATTGGGTGAAGGGTGCAAACCGTAACCTGGTTCATAAAGGCAACAAGTTTATTTGTAATCCGTCCAAGGTCGAGGATCACCATGCGATTCTGCCTACGAACCGTAAGGCGAACGGGCTGAGTGCGGACGAGGCCAAGCTGTACGATCTGATTGTCCGCCGCTTCCTCTCCCAGTTCTATCCGGCTGCGGAATATAAGGTGCATACGGTGATGACCGAAGTGGAAGCTGAGAAGTTCAAGACTACGGTCAAGGAGCTGCTCAGCCTCGGCTGGAAGGTAATCTACGCAGACCAGAAGAAGGACAAGTCTAGACCGGCCAAGGGCAAAGGCAAGGAGGACGAGGAGGAAGAAGAGCTTGAGGTGAACGAGCCGTTCTCGGTTCAAGCGGAGGGTGAAGTGATCTGCAGCGATGCGATTGTGAAGGAGAAGGATACCCAGCCTCCGAAGCATTACACCGAAGGAACCTTGCTGAAGGCAATGGAGAGCGCAGGCAAGCAGATTGAGGACGAAGAGCTGCGCGATGCCATGAAGGATTCGGGGCTGGGCACTCCGGCGACCCGGGCCGCTACAATTGAACGGCTGAAGAATGTCGGCTATGTGGAGATGCAGGGGAAAAAGATCGCCATCACCCAAAAGGGGCGGACGGCGGTTGAGCTGATCCGCGGGGCAGGTGTGGAACTGCTGACCTCCCCGGAAATGACCGGGCAGTGGGAGCGCCGGCTCAATGAAATTGCCCGCGGCACCGCAGCGGACGGACAATTCATGGAGAATGTGAAGAGGTTCGCTTCCATGATTGTGGACAAGGTCCGTGTACAGTCGCGCGCCGCTAAGACCTCCTTCGAAGGGGATACGCCTTCGCTGAACAGCGGCGGCAAGGGCCGCAGTTCGGCTGCTGCGCCGCGCAAGGCGGCCGGCAGCAAAGCGGGTGATGGCCAAGCGACTGCCCGGCCGGCAGCAGCAAGACCGCGCCGCGCGGCACCTGCCGCTGCCGGGAAGAACGGGGATACCGGGCCGAAGGTCATCGGCTCCTGCCCGCGTCCCGGTTGCGGCGGCATGATCTTCATGGGCCGCAAGGGCTACGGCTGCTCTCATTATAAGGAGGGCTGCGGCTTCGTGATCTGGAAGGAGAATCACGGGCGCACGCTCACCGACACCCAAGTGAAGGCCCTGATTGAGAAGGGCCGGACCGGGAAGCTGAAGCTGACCGGTGAGGACGGCGCACCGCTTGAAGGCAAGCTGGTGCTGCAGAATATGGATACCGGCCAGCTGGCCGTGGAATAATTCATTACCTGTTGATCATTCATTAACTGAAGAGCGCCCCGGCCAGATCTCCCGGCCGGGGCGCTCTTTTAATAGAAAATTAAGTGTTTTGGGGTTAAGTTATTTAGCTGCACTCAAGGCTGCTTCAACGGCGGCACTTAAGCCTTCATAAGAGGAATCCGGCAGCAGGACGCCGTTCACCATGAACTTTGGTGTGCCGTTGACGCCGTAAGCTCCGGCGATTTTGAAGTCTTCTTTGACATCGTACATATACGTATGGTTCTTCAGATCCTGTTCGAACTGCTCTTGGTCAATCCCTGCAATATTGTCCTTCACGAACTTAGTGATGAACTTCTGCGTTGCCCAGATCTTGCTCTCATCGCCCTGGCTCTCGTAGAGCTTGTGGAGATACTCCCAGAACTTCTCATTATTCTGCTGATAGATAGCTTCCCCGGCACTGGCGGCCAGGTAAGAATCCCGGTCAATGAAGGCGAAGTTCATGAAGTAGAACTGGGCTTTCCCGCTGTCTACGTAGTCCTTGATGAACGTATCGAGGTAGGAGGCGGTCCAATTTTTGCAGGCAGGGCATTTGAAATCGGCGAATTCGATCACCTTCACCTTGGCGTCTTCGCTGCCCAAATGCGGCTGCTTCTCGTATTTCAGCCCGTCCACTACGATCTTGCCCTTCACATCAGTGTAGTTAGGGAGATTATCGAGCGCCTCGGTGCCGGACGATTTGCCCTGTGTAAGGAAGAAGGCAAGAAGGGCGATCAGCAGCACGGCAATCACTGCAAGCAGCATAGGGAGCAGTCGCCCGTGATTCGGGGTATTCTTGGAACGGTTAGCTTTGTTATTCATGGACAGCCTCCTGCGCGATGTAAAAATCTACTCAAATAGTATAATCTTACCGGTGGCAGGCTGCCTATGCCATTTGTAACAATTGCCTGATCCTGATGAAGCCGTCAATCAGCCGTGATGCTCCCGCAGCGCAGCGGTGCGGATCACCGGAGGCACCTCGTGAATGGCAGAGATGGTCATGACGGACTGCTGCATCTCCCGCTCCAGCTCAATCAGATTGTAGAGCCACTCCGTCGGCTGCTTCAGATAGATGCTGTTGATCCCGGCAGTCAGCGCGGGCAGTACATCCGTACGCAGGGAGTTGCCGATCATCCAGGTGATTTTGCGGTCGAACGGGTAGGTGGTCAGGATATTCTCAAGCGCCTCTACATTCTTGTGCTGGCGGATATAGATGCGGTCATCGAAATAGGCGTCCAGCTTCATTTGGGCGATTTTGCGCTGCTGGATGGTGTCGTCGCCGCCGGTATAGAGATAGAGGGAATGGCCGTCCTGCTTGAGGGTATCCAGCGTCTCCACCATACCTGGATAAGCCTCTACCTCTTGGTCGTATACGCTCAGGCCCAGCTTCATCAGCTGCCGCTCCTCGAAGGCATCAGGCTTGCGGCTATATTTGCTGCAGAAATAACGGTAGGTGGCAATCAGTGATTTCGGGAAATTGTCGCTGGCCAGGCCGCTTGTGCTAACGGTCTCGACATCAATCTCCACCTGCTTGCTGCGCAGTTCGCCGATGGTAGGCTGATAATCGCTGAACCAGTCTGACATCAGCTCGAAATACTGTCCAAGAATGAGGTCAAAATACTTATTGCAATGCACCAGGGTATCATCAAGATCAAAGATTACTTGTTGGGTCAAATACTTCATGAGGTTCACTCCTAAGTTGGTCTGTTAGATACGGATATAGGACTCCAGAAACATCTGGAGCTCCGAGGCCCCGTCCGGGCGTATGCTGTAGCGTTCGGTACCTTCACCACGCAGATGGACCCGCAGCAGCCCTGCGACCCGCAGACTAAGCAGATGATGCATCAGCATCTCCCTGGACAGGCTCAGTTCGGACTGCATCTCCCACAGCGTCTTCGGTTCGTTCGCCACGAAGCGCAGCAGTCTCAGCCGGGTGGAGTCAGAGAGAGCCTGTGTTAAACGAAGCAGCACTGTGGGCGGCTCCTCCTCATTGTCTGAAGGGACATCTACCGGATATTGCACCAGCATCAGATTCTTAAAGAAGCAATACGTGTTGATCGGCCGGTTATGCACGGTAGGCAGCAGCACGATCGTCTCCAGCCCGGGAATGTCCTCAATGACAATTCCGCCGGAAGCGTATTCGATTAGCGGGACCATATCCATTTTGCTCTCCAGCATTTTTTTCTCAGAAGCGTCTTCAATCAGCAGCGGCAGCAGGGTATGCTCCACATGGCGGAAATAATGCTCATACCATATCCGCAAAAGAGGCGTGTACCCGTTCTTGATCCGCGCGCATTCCCCGGCCGTGAAGTTATGGAAGAACGGCTCGGTCCGCCGGAGGCAATCCTCAAGTGAAGAGTTCTCCAGCTCAGCCAGGAACTGCAGCACCTTGGATGCCTCGCCCCGGCTGTAAGCCCAGGCATAGAGTACATCATAATCTTCGAACGGCCACTCGGCGGCCTGCTTCAGTGCAGCCAGCTGCGCGGGGGTGAAGCGGCCGTCCACATCCCGGATCCAGTCGGTGCCGATGTCCAGATTGGAGGTCCATTTCTTGGTTACATATAACATGAAACTGTCCAGCAGTTCGTATACGGGGGAAACATCAATGTTCAGTTCATACTTCATTTAAGCCGGGTCACCTCCAGAAAATCAGACACTTCTATATATTATCTCTTGTTTTGAAGAGGGTTGTCTACTATAATGTTCGGTGTTTGCCGTATGGACATCAGATTCCGCACATCAATGAATTACATAGGAGGATTTACTTGTGTCAGATTCTACACCGATGCCGCTTGGACAGAGCGGTAGAATGAATTATTCGATTTTGATTGCCGTGATTATTCTGGCAGGGCTTAGCCAGGGGATGCTGCTGCCGGTCTTATCCATTCTGCTTGAGCAGGAAGGCGTATCGTCCTCGTTGAACGGACTTAACGCGGCTGCCTTGTATGTAGGCTCATTTGCCATGACTCTGATTGCGGAACGGGTGCTTGGTGCCATCGGCTTCAAGAAGCTGATCGCCGCCGGTCTCGCGCTGGTTCTGGTATCACTGCTGCTGTTCCCGCTCCTTACCGGCGTGAAGGTCTGGTTCGTGCTCCGCGTGCTTGTCGGGATCGGCGATTCGGCGGTTAATTACGCTGCGCAGCTATGGGTGCTGCTCATGACACCAGCGGAGCACCGTGGACGGAACCTGTCACTCTACGGGATGTCCTATGGACTGGGCTTTAGCCTCGGTCCACTTGGCATCAGCCTGCTGCGGTTCGGGCAGCCCGCACCGTTCCTGATTACAGCTCTGCTGTTCGTAATCGTCCTGCTGATTGTCGGCTTCAAGCTGCCTGACTCGCGGCCGGAAGCTATGGATCATAACGAAGGCCAGGCTAGCAGGTTCGGCCGGAGCTACCGGCTTGCTTGGTATGCGCTGATTCCAGCGCTGCTATACGGCTATATGGAAGCCAGCCTGAACAGCAGCTTCCCGGTATACGGGCTGCGCACCGGGTTCAGTGCAGACCAGATTGCTGCTTTGCTGCCTTTTGCAGGCATCGGAGGCCTGGTGCTCCAGCTGCCGCTCGGCATATGGAGCGACCGCTTTGGCCGCAAGGCCATCCTGATTGCTGCGGGGACAGGAGGAGGCCTGGCCTTCACACTGCTTCCGCTTACCGGCGACCATTTCCTGCTCACCCTGCTGGTGCTGATGGTGGCCGGGGGACTTGTCGGCTCCTTTTTCTCACTAGGATTAAGCTATGCCGCCGATATTTTGCCGCGTAAGCTGCTTCCCGCTGCCAATGTAGTCGCTTCCTTCCATTATAGTCTGGGAAGTATAGCGGGGCCGGGCATCGGCGGGCTGCTGCTGCAATTCGGCTGGGGAGGCAGTGTGTTTGCCGTGATGGGCGGTCTGTACATTGTATTTGGGCTGGCAGGGTTATTGTTCTCGCCACGGAAGATGATATAAGGTAGAATAAGAACGAATGCTCGCATGGAATTTGATCCCGCTTTCAGAGTACACTATAGAGTAGAGTCGAAGACAGGAGAGGCTGACCTATGATTACAGTTGAACATTTGGCCAAAGCGGTCGGGGAAGATAAAACACCGGTGCTTCAGGATATCGGATTTCAGTTAGAACCGGGAGAATTTGTAGCGCTGTTGGGAGCCAGCGGCAGCGGGAAATCAACACTGCTGCGCTGCCTTGCCCTGCGTGAGAAGTGGGACAGAGGGAATTTCAGGGTAGATGGGCAGGATATTATGAAGAGCCCCTTCGCCGGCAAACGTAAAATCCGCCGGGAATGGGCCTATCTGGAGCAGAATGCGGAGCTGAATCCGAACCGCACTGCACTCAAGAATGTGCTGATTGGACAGGCCTCCCAGACGCCACTGTGGCGGATGGCTACAGGCATGGTCCGCTCAGATGATTATATGGGGGCGATGGACCAGCTTGATCTGCTTGGATTGCTGGACAAGGCCAAGCTGAAGTCCGGCCAGCTCAGCGGCGGTGAACGTCAGCGTGTAGCCATTGCCCGGGCATTGGTCCATGGCGCCAAGGTCATCCTGGCGGATGAGCCGGTGACGGGCCTTGACCCCAAGACTGCGGATAATGTGCTGGAGACCCTCCGCAATCTGTGCAAGGAGACAGGACTTACCGTGCTTACGGTGCTGCCGATTGAGCTGGCCGAGCGTTACGCCAGCCGTCTGTGGGTGCTGGAGGACGGAAGAATCAAGCATGATGTCAAAGGACGCCGGCTGACCTCACAGGAGCGGCTGCACCTGTGAAGTAAGACAAGGCGTTCAGTAAGGAGAGCGTAAATGAAGTTGAATATGCGTATGCGTGTCCTGGGAGGACTTGCCGCAGCCGCCCTGTCGCTGTTTGCCCTGCCCGGCTGCACCTTCATCAGCGATCCTGTATCCCAGATGAGGGTGCCCCAGCTGCCTGCGGACAAGGCTTCGCTGATGGCAGCGATTAACTCTTCCTTGAAGGCGCTGGATGGTACCTTGACCCGTCCGGCCAATGATGATAACAGCTCTATTTTTACGGAGGACCTGGACCGGGATGGCGTGATGGAGACGCTTGTGTTCTACCAGACGAAGAATGAAGCTGTAGTTAATCACGGGATGATTCTGGAGAAGCAGGGGGATGCCTGGGTCAAGAAGCTTACGTTCGATGGTGTTGGCAACATTCTGGATTCTGTAGATCTTCAGGATGTTACTGGTGACGGTAAGCTCAACATTATTGCCGGGTATTCCCGCACCGAAGATAAGGGTGTGAAAGGTATGGTTGTCTACAGTTATTCCGGGGGAGTGCTGGAAGAGATTCTAACCAAGCCATATACTAAATATATCATCGATGATCTGAATGAAGACGGGATTGCGGATATTACCGTGGTATACTTCAAGCGCAATGAATTCGCTACAATAACAACCTACCAGTACAATGACAGCTTCAAGGTGCTGGATCAATTGGACGACCTAGACCCTTATTTCAATAGCTATTACAATATTGTCTCAGGAAAAGTTGCTGCGAACAAAGAAGGGATTGTACTGGATTCAGCCGTGGATTCTCACTCAGCGTATACAACAGTGGTTGTAATGGAAAATAACAAGCTGCGTGTCGCTATTCCAGGGAATGACCTAACCTTCAAGGACCGCAAAATTGTCAGTGAGGATATTGATTCGGACGGAATTATTGAGATTGGCATGCTGGTTCCCCCCAAGGGCTGGGAGTATTTCGACCCGGAGACCATTCCGTATTTCAATTCTTATTACAAATGGGACGGGAAAGACGGCCTGACCTTCAGTACCCAGCTCTATAATGATCCGCTGGACCGGTTCACCATCAATTTTGCCCCCGAATGGCAGGAGCGTGTGACCGTGGACACGAAGTCGGTTCAGAACAAATCGCTCAAATTCATAATGACGGATACCGGAGAGACGGTCGCCGAAGTAACATTCTTCTCGCCTGCGGAATGGGACAATGTGAAGAACAACGGCTGGAAGCTGCTCGGACGCGATCTGGATAAAATGATCGGGTACCGGGGAGGACTGGAACAGAATACAATCGGAGGAGGGGATGGGCGAATCCAATCCACTATTGAAAGGAAGGGAATCAATGAGTAAAGTATTAATTCTGGAGGATGAAGAGTCCATCCGCAGTTTTATTGTGATTAATCTGAAGCGCAACGGTTTTGAGGTGCTTGAGGCGGCGGATGGCCATGAGGCGCTGCATAAGCTGACTACTATCCATGACATTGATATCGCCCTCTTGGATGTAATGGTACCTGGTATCGACGGCTTTGAGGTATGCAGACGTATCCGGGAGACCAATGAACGGCTGGGGATTATTTTCTTGACGGCCAAAGTACAGGAGCAGGATAAAGTCTATGCGCTGTCGGTGGGAGCAGATGACCATGTCAGCAAGCCGTTCAGTCCCACTGAGCTGATCGCCCGTATCCAGTCGCTGCTGCGCCGGGTCAATGTTCACCGCGAGCAGTCAGCCAAGGTATCGTTCCAGTCGGGTCCGTTCACCCTGGATCTGATCTCGAAGCAGTTCAAGCGGAGCGGGGAAGCCATTGAGCTTACCCCAACAGAGTTCTCACTGGTGCAATTCTTCCTGGAGAAGGAGAATACGCCGCTCAGCCGTGATTCCCTGCTCGATCATGTCTGGGGCAAGGAATATATGGGCGACCCTAAGATCGTTGACGTCAATATCCGTCGCTTGCGCCAAAAAATCGAGAATAATCCATCGGAGCCTGAATATCTGCAGACAGTGTGGGGACACGGCTATAAATGGAAAGGCCAGGTACAATGATCAAGAAGGGGATGCGCAGACAGATCGTACTGCACTATATTCTTGTAGTCTTTGTAGCGCTTCTCCTGGTTGAGACAACCTTTCTGCTGGCGATCCGCACTTATTATTACGACAGCATCTACACCAAGATCACTACACAGATTAGTGCAGCTGAAAGTATGGTTAAATATGGTAACTTAAACGGCACATCGGCGAACCAGTTGCAGGGTTTACTCGAATTGTTCAATCTGGAAAATACAGAGCTTGAGGTCCTGACTCTTAAAGGAGATATTATCACCAGCTCGACCGGGTTTCAGCCGGACCGGACCATCACCACCAGTGATGTCCCAGAGGCGGTGGGCGGTAGTATAGGACGCTGGGTGGGGCGGCAGGCCGGCACGAATGAAAGTGTCATGGCCGTATCCAAGATGGTGCGGATCAACACTCATGATTCTTATGTCCTGCGGTATCTGTCCTCGATGGAAGGTATTAATAAAGATCTGCTTAATCTGACCTTGCTCTCCCTGGGCATCGGGGTGGCAGTCCTCACCATCGTGCTGTTGCTGAGCTTCGGGCTCGCCAATTCGATTGTGCGACCGCTGAATAATATTACGGCCGTATCGGCGCAGATGGCGAAGGGCAAGTTCACGACCCGGATCAAAGGCGATTACCGGTACGAGATCGGCGGACTCGCTTCAACGCTCAACTATATGGCGGACGAGATTGTCCGCAGCAATCAGATCAAGGATGATTTCATCTCCTCAATCTCTCATGAGCTGCGTACTCCGCTGACCAGCATCAAGGGTTGGAGCGAGACGCTGGTCTCCGGGGGTTATGACCCTGAAGAGACTAAGCTTGGGGTCGGAATTATCTCCAGAGAGAGTGACAGGCTGATTGGGCTGGTGGAAGAAATCCTCGACTTCTCGAAGCTTCAGCAGAATGAAATGAAGCTGTCGATGGGGCAGGTGGATATTAAGGTTCTGCTGCAGGAGACGCTGCTCAATATCTGGGCGAAGGCCGAGAAGAAACGGATTCATCTGCTGCTGGAATGCGAGGAGACGATCTTCATCAAGGGGGATGCCAACCGCCTCAAGCAGGTCTTCCTCAATCTGGTGGATAATGCGGTGAAGTTCTCGCCGGAGGATTCCAGTATTGTGCTGTCGGCGGAGCGTTTATCCGGTATTGAGATGGCTGTTACTGTTCGTGACAGTGGTATTGGAATCAGTGAAGCGCATCTGTCCAGAGTGCGGGACCGCTTCTTCCAGGTCGATGCCCTTAACGGGGGAACGGGCCTCGGGCTAGCGATCTCCCAGCAGATCGTGGAGCTTCATAACGGTAAGCTGGAAATGGACAGCGAGCTGGGCAAGGGTACTCAGGTTACCGTCATTCTGCCGCTGGATGACAGCCAGCAAGGGAATACCCGACCCGGCAACCCACAGTTAACTTCATAGCAAGATACAAAAGGGATACAGCTATCGTCCGGGCGGACCGGAGCTGTATCCCTTTGTATGTAGCAGCCCTTAGGGCTGAATTTTTGTTTATGAAGGCATTCCTTCCGCACGCAAACGGCCGGCCTTCTCATAGACCTCCTGAAGCAGACGGGCAGGCTGAGTACGTACCAGCGGCTTAGCAGCTACAATCTCATGCGGGCCGACAACCACGATGTTGTCTGCACTGCCTTTGATTACAGCGCCATCCTTGATCACAGCACCTTCACCGATAATGGCGTGTTCAATCAGAACACCGCGTCCAATGCGGGCACCCGGCATTACCACGCTCTGCTTGATTCTGCTCTGCTTGCCGATCTCCACACCGCCGAAGATGACCGAACGCTGCGGGCTGCCTTCGAGCTGGCAGGTTTCATGAATCAGGCAATTTGCTGAAGCAGATTGAGTGCGGGGTCTGATCGCAGCCAGCTTGGTGCGTTGTGCCCGGCTGTACATCGGCCAGCGGGAGTTATCTAGCTGGAAGCCATCCTCTTGCAGAAGATCCATATGAGCTTCCCAGAGGCTGCCAACGGTACCAACATCTCTCCAGTAACCTTCGAATCGGTAAGCGAACAGTTCATTGCTCGCATCCAGCATGGACGGAATAACATCCTTACCGAAATCATGACCGGACTCCATATTCGTTGCATCCTGCAGTAAATGAGCCTTCAAGTAGGACCACTCGAACAGATAGATGCCCATAGACGCCAGGTTGCTCTTCGGAGCTTGTGGTTTTTCGGCAAATTCGGAGATCTTGAAATCTTCATCCACGTTCATCACGCCGAAGCGGCTCGCTTCATCCCAAGGAACCTCCATAACCGATATCGTTGCCTTCGCAGACTTGGCGATGTGATAATCGAGCATTTTGCGGTAATCCATGTGGTAGATATGGTCTCCCGACAGGATAAGTACATGCTCCGGGTTCTGACTGTCTATATATTCAATATTCTTATAAATAGCATCGGCGGTGCCTGTATAGCTGTCTCTGCCTTCAACACCTGAAGGGAGCAGCCTTACACCCCGGTCACTGCGGCTATGCAGCCCCCAGGGCTCGCCTTCACCGATATGCTGATGCAAGGATTCTGCTTCATACTGAGTCAGTACTCCGATGGTATCAATCTTGGAATTCACACAGTTGCTGAGGGGAAAATCAATAATCCGGTACTGTCCGCCGAAAGGGACTGCAGGCTTAGCCATGCTGGAAGTCAAGGGGGCCAATCTGCGGCCTTCCCCGCCCGCCAGGAGCATGGCGATACATTCTTTCTTACTCATGTGTTATCCCTCCCATTTTTTTGTCAATGCTTGTAATATACACTCAGAACAAGCGCTTGAAACGACATAGGTGAATTATATTGCTGTATCTGTGGAAAAATTACATGTTTATTTTCAATATTCAGAAATTGCCCGGACTTCTCTCAAAATCATTTTCAAAATCTATATATTCGGGTAATGTAATAGGTGCATCATATATCCTAAGGTGGTGATGATTTGGCCGATTTACCAAAAACAGAAAACCTCCCGTCCGCTGAAGATATTTATCTGTTCCATGAGGGCACGAATTATCGCAGCTATACGATGCTTGGCGCGCACATTGCCGTCCAAGAAGGGCAGGCCGGCGTTCGTTTTACCGTGTGGGCTCCTCATGCGGCATATGTAGGACTGGCGGGAGATCATAACAGCTGGGATGGAACATCTGATCTGGATACGTTATATAAGATACCCGATTCAGGATTTTGGAGTCGTTTTTTCCCGGGAATGGAGCCGGGAACTTTTTACAAATACAGGATTACAGGAACAGATGGTACAAGCTTCCTCAAAGCAGACCCCTATGCCTTCCACGCTGAAGTGCGTCCGGCAACGGCATCCGTTGTGGCCAATCTGGACGGCTACAAATGGGGGGATGCCGCATGGCGGCGGAAGAGTAAAGGTCCGTATCAGGCACCCATGAACATTTATGAAATGCATCTGGGCACCTGGCGGCAAAAGGAAGACGGCGAACTCTATACTTATCGTGAGATCAGCAGCCTGCTGATTCCCTACCTGAGTGAAATGAGCTATACCCATGTGGAGTTCATGCCGCTGGCTGAACATCCTTATGATCTGTCCTGGGGCTACCAGGGAACCGGTTATTTTGCTGCTACCAGCCGTTTCGGAGAGCCGCAGGATCTGATGTACCTGATCGATCAGCTGCATCAGGCAGGCATTGGGGTCATTCTGGACTGGGTCCCAGCCCATTTTGCCAAGGATGCCCATGGTCTGCGCTTGTTCGACGGTTCGCCGCTGTATGAATATGCCGATCCGATGCTGGCGGAGAAGCCGGGCTGGGGGACCTTGTCCTTTGACTTCAGCAAGCCGGAAATCTCATCGTTCCTAATCTCCAATGCCTTGTTCTGGTTCGAGAAGTATCATATTGACGGCATGCGTGTGGATGCGGTTACGAGTATGCTGCGGCTTGATTTCGAGAAGGAACACCATCAGTACCGGACGAATGAGCATGGAGGGCTGGAGAATCTGGAAGCCATCCGGTTCATTCAGCAGCTCAACCAGACGATTTTCCAGTATTATCCGAAGGCGCTCATGATGGCGGAAGAATCCAGTGCCTGGCCGGGCGTAACCTCACCGGTGCATGAAGGCGGCTTGGGCTTCAACTACAAATGGAATATGGGCTGGATGAATGACACCTTGGGCTACATAGAACGGGATTTCGGATCACGCCCGTATCATCATAATTTGTTGACCTTCCCGATATGCTATGCTTATGCCGAGAACTATACGTTGCCGCTGTCACATGATGAGGTAGTGCACGGCAAGAAGTCGCTGCTGGACAAAATGCCCGGGTCCTATGAGCAGAAATTCGCCGGTCTGCGCCAGCTTCTCGGATATCAGATCAGCCATCCGGGCAAGAAGCTGCTGTTCATGGGCGGAGAGTTCGGACAATTCATTGAATGGAAGGATCAGGAGCAGCTTGACTGGCTGCTGCTGGATTATGAGAGCCACCGGCGGATGCAGGCCTATACGGCTGCGCTGAATCAGCTATACCTTGCCGAAAAATCGCTGTGGGAGCTGGACCATGACATGGCTGGCTACCAGTGGATTGATGCTGACGATAGCGGGCAGAGTATCGTATCCTATATCCGCAGAGGCAAACGCCCGGTGGACACGCTGCTGATTATCATCAACTTCCAGCCGGAGGAGCGCCGCCATTACCGTATCGGCGTGCCGCGTCCGGGCGTATATGAGGAATTATTCAGCTCGGAGAGCAACGAATACGGCGGATCGGGCTTCCATAATGAGCCGCTGAAGAGCACCAAGACCGAGTGGCATAATCAGGTGAATAGTATAGAGCTGACCCTGCCGCCGCTTAGCTTCTTGGTGCTTAAGAAGTCAGGCCGCAAGACCGTTTAAAGGCAGGAATTGTCCGAATAAGCAATTAAATAAGGGGGAGATGGAATGAAAGTACTATTTGCCGCGGCGGAAGCCCATCCATTTATCAAAACAGGCGGACTGGCCGATGTCATCGGCGCTTTGCCGAAGGCCCTCAAGGCGGCCGGGGTCGATGTCCGGGTGATTTTGCCCAAATACAAAGGAATTCCTGAGAAGTATTCCGCACTGATGGAGCCTGTCGCTACGCTGGACGTTCCGATTGGCTGGCGCAATCAGTATTGCGGGATTGAAAAGGTCGTGTTTGAAGGGATTCCCGTCTATTTCGTTGACAATGAGTATTACTTCGGCCGTGACGGGATTTATGGCTATATGGATGACGGCGAGCGCTTCGCGTACTTCAACCGGGCGGTACTGGAATGCCTGCCGGCGATTAGCTTCCAGCCGGATGTGATCCATTGCCATGACTGGCATGCTGCGGTTGTTCCTCTGCTGCTGCAGGCGCACTACCGGCATAATCCGTTCTACAGTGAGATGCGTACGGTATTCACCATACATAATCTCCTGTACCAGGGAGTCTTTCCGTATACGGTGCTGGGTGAGCTGCTGGGTCTGGATGACAGCTATTTCCTGGGCGTGGAGTATTACGGGAATGTGAATTATATGAAGGGCGGGATTGTCTACAGTGATCATGTCACTACCGTTAGCCCGACCTATGCCGATGAGATTCGGACCCCATACTACGGCTATGGTCTCGATGGCCTCCTGACTTCGCGTTCTGATGCGCTGAGCGGCATTGTGAACGGAATTGATACCAAGAGCTATAATCCGTCCAGTGATACGGCAATCTTCACCAAGTACCGGTCCAACCTGGCCAAAAAAGCCGAGAACAAGCTGGGACTCCAACAGGAGCTGGGATTGCCGGTGGCTCCTTACATTCCAATGATAGCTATGGTCACGCGTCTGGTGGATTCCAAAGGACTGGATCTGCTGACCCGTGTGCTGGACGAGCTGCTATACTACGATGATATTCAGTTCGTGCTGCTGGGGACGGGGGATGAGGTATACGAACGCTGGTTCCGCGAGGCGCAGTGGCGTTACCCGACTAAGCTGTCATCACAGATTACTTTCAGTGATGCCTTATCCCGCAAAATCTACGCCGCCAGCGACATTTTCCTGATGCCGTCCAAATTTGAGCCTTGCGGCATCAGCCAGCTTCTGGCGCTCCGTTACGGCAGCATTCCGGTGGTTCGTGAGACAGGCGGGCTGAACGATACCGTACAGGCATACAATGAATATACTGGGGAGGGCAATGGCTTCACCTTCCAGGATTATAACGCCCACGATATGATGCATACGCTCCGCCGCGCCGTATCGTTCTACCATAAGCCCGAGCACTGGAAAAAGGTAGCCAAAAACGCATTCTCCGGCGACTACAGCTGGAACGTATCCGCACAGCAGTACATTGATATTTATAACAACATTACGGCCGCTCCAGCGGAATAGGAAATAGCAGGATCAGGATGGAAAAGGCACCCCTCAGTTCATCATGGACTAAGGGATGCCTTTTTCTGTTGCACTTGGTTCACTGGATACGAGGAACCATAATTACCAGGGGGATTTGTGCCGATTAGCTGGAGGGAATAGGTGTATTTCAGGCACTTGTTAACGGAAGGAAAAACACATCCTCAGCAGCAAATGGAAAAATGGCACTTAATTAGCCCAAACTTCCTCATATTAAGGAATTCAGCGAAAAGAGATGACGTTTATCCAACTAATTGCCTCTAACCATGAAAATTGGCTAAATTAAGATGCGTTTTTCCATCTAAACAAGTAGCATTAAAGAAATAAGAAAATTCAAGTCAGGTATAAGGATAAGAATGGGGGATTTTGGATTGGAATTCTTTTAGACTCACGATCTGGTTTCCGGGATTAAATTCGATTAAGGAGACCCCGTCAAAAGCATCGGTCACTGCATCATACTCACACTTAAAGTACCATTCCACCACAGTCATATGGCCCTGATGGATGAATTGCTTGATCGTCCAGTTCAATACCGTACCACGCGTATTCCAGTCCTCGAACCACAACAACAGGGTGTCAAATCCCCGATACTGAGGGCCGTAGCTTTCGGTATACACAATGTTGGGATCGAAGATGGTACTTAATATAGAGTTGTCCTTGTTAATCCATGAATCGAAATATTGTCTGATCTGCTGCTCGCGTTCAATCATTAGATGCCTCCTCCACAATATGCCGGAACAGAATCCGGTACTCGTACGGCTCAAGCGCCACGTTCATCATCCCGCGTTCTGGAACGACCGCCTCACCCGTAAGTGCATCCAGCCAGTCACTGGTCTCCATCGGGTGGCTGAGCGTGCGGGGCTGCGGCGAATTGTTCATCCAGACCGTGAAGTGGATCAGCTCATCGGCGCGCTCATAGACGATGCACGGGTCGTGCTCGCAGGACTGAAGAATCCGGAAGCGGCCTTCGCGGAGGACTTTATGCTCCTTGCGCAAACTAATCATCATCCGGTAAAAGTCATACAGCTCGCGGTCCTGCTTGCCCTGATCCCATTCCATACATTTGCGGCAATCCGGGTCCTCGTTGCCGGTCAGGCCAATCTCATCGCCGTAATAGATGCAGGGAGTGCCCATGAAGGTGAACAGGAAGACGACCGTCAGCTTCAGCTTCCGTTTATCTTCACCAAGCACGGTGAGCAGGCGGGGGGTGTCGTGACTGCCGAGCAGATTGAAGACCACCTCGTTCGTCTGCTGCGGATAACGCATGAGCAGGCCGCCGATCCGGTGACCGAAGGTGATGCCGTCCATCCCGCCATTGAAGAATTCCAGCACCGTCCCCGAGAAGGGATAGTTCATCACCGAATCGAACTGGTCGCCGAGCAGCCAGGTTAAGGAGTCGCTCCACACCTCGCCGACGATGTAAGCATCCGGGTTCGCGGCTTTGACCACCTTGCGGAAATCGCGCCAGAAGTGATGGTCCACCTCGTTGGCCACATCCAGCCGCCAGCCGTCCACCTTGATCTCCTTAATCCAGTATTCGGCTACCTCCAGCAGGTAAGATTTTACTTCATGATTGGCAGTGTTGAACTTCGGCATATTGCCGTAGAAGCCGAACGTGTCATAGGTGGGAATGCCGTCCACAATCTCAGCCGGAAAAGAGTTCACATGAAACCAATCCCGGTAGACCGAGTACTCCCCCTTGGCCAGAACATCCTGGAAGGGCGGGAACTGATCGCTGCAATGGTTGAATACGGCGTCAAGCATGACGCGCAGGCCCCGTCTGTGGCATTCCTCGACGACCTGCTTCAGCAGCTCATTATCGCCGAAATGCGGGTCGACTCTCCGGTAATCCACGATGTCATATTTATGATTGGAAGAGGAGACGAACAGCGGGGTGAAGTAGAGGGCATTGACGCCCAGCTCCTGCAGATCATCCAGATGATCCAGCACGCCCTGAAGGTCGCCGCCGAAGAAATTATTCAGCTCGGGCTTACCGCCCCAGGGCTGCGTGCCTTCCGGATTAATCAGGGGATTGCCATTCGCGAACCGCTCGGTCATGATCTGGTAGAACACCGCATCCTTTGCCCAGGGAGGAACCCGGAACAAGTCGATCCCGTGGATATAGGGGAATTCGTAGAAGTGATTTGGAGCGGGCGGGCATTCGGAGCGGATACCATTATCGAGCAGATAGACCGTCTCCATACCTTTACTCACGCGAAAAGTATAGCTAAGCCGCTTATACTTGGGCCGGACCGCCGCTTCCCAGTAGTCGAATTTGTCATCGGAGGCGGCCTTCTCCATGATGATGTCATAAGAAGTATGCTGCCAATCGTACTTGTCGCCGGTAAGGGCGACTACATAGTCCACATCATCACGTTTGGTGCGCACACGCAGATGAATCGTTTCAGTATCATAGGCATAAGCCCATTTGTCACGGGGAACATGGTACATCGCTTCAAGCAGCATAGTAGCACCTCCTGTAAGTTGGGTGGAAACTGTAATGATTCATGAGGCAATTGGAGATAATCTATAGTAGGTAGTATTATATACCACCTTCATAGGATGTGCATTTTTTTGTCGCCGTAACAGGTTTTTGTCACAAAATTGTCTTTGCATATTCATGCGAAGTGATTTATAATAAATCGGTCAATGAGACGGAACAGTAGAGAGAACATAAATAGAATAGGGGAGACGGGACAAATGAACAAATGGGGTAAACTTTCTATGGGACTGCTGCTGGCAGCAGGACTGCTAGCCGGATGCGGCTCCAATAACGATAAGAACAATACCGCAGCAAGCGGGAATGGCGGTGCTGCAAGCACAGAAGCGCCGGCTAAGAAGCTGATTATGGGCACAAGCGCAGACTTTCCTCCATATGAATTCCACAAGATGGTTGAAGGCAATGATACGATTGTTGGTTTCGATATCGAGATTGCCAAGGAGATCGCCGCTGATCTGGGCCAGGAGCTGGAGATTAAGGATCTTCCGTTCGACTCTTTGCTGAATGAGCTGGCAAGCGGCCGGATCGATATGGTCATTTCGGGACTTAGCCCCACGCCGGAACGCGCTGAAGCCGTAGGCCTTTCGGACATCTACTATAAGGCAGAGCAGGCTGTCGTAGTGCGTGAAGCCGATAAGGACAAATTCGCTACCATGGACGCACTGAAGGGCGCCAAGATCGGAATTCAGACCGGTTCCATTCAGGAGGGTATCGCTAAGGGCATCGAAGGCGCACAGCTGACCTCCCTCAGCAAAATCTCCGAAATCGTCCTGCAGCTGCAGTCGAACCGGGTGGATGCTTCCATCATGGAAGGACCTGTGGCCAAGTCCTTTGTGAAGAACGTCAAGGGCCTCGTGATCACCGATGCCAAGCCGGAGGTTGAAGATGACGGTTATGTCATCGGCGTGAAGAAGGGCAACACCGAGCTGCTCGATCAAGTGAATAAGACACTCGGACGCCTGAACTCCGAAGGCAAGATTGATGAATTCGTAGCGGCAGCAAGCGAGCTTGCTGAGAGCAAATAACACGCGAACCGCATATACGGTTAGCAGAGATCAAGGATAGGCCCGCAGCTGGCTGCGGGATCATGCTCTATCATGCAGAAAATGGCGGTGATCCGCCGTTTTCTATTTTTTTGAGAAAAGGAGGGTTTGAGGGCAATGAATCTATTCGATATGGCTTATGAGTACCGCAATTTATTCTTATCCGGTCTGCAGTACACACTGCTGCTTGCAGTACTGGGGGTATTCTTCGGTTTCGTACTCGGCATCCTGGTGTCGCTCCTGCGGATGTCCAAATGGAGAATTCTGCGCTTTATCGCCACCGCATGGGTCGAATTCTTACGCGGGACGCCGATGCTGGTGCAGCTGTTTCTGATTCACTACGGGTTAACGGAGCTTGGACTTGAGTTTACGCCGATCCAGTCCGGTGCGATTACATTAACCATCAACAGTTCTGCTTATCTGGCGGAGATTTTCCGCGCCGGGATTCAAGGGGTGGACCGCGGTCAGGTTGAAGCGGCACGTTCACTCGGAATGAAGCAGGGGATGACGCTGCGCTATATCGTGCTGCCACAGGCGATTAAGAATGTGCTGCCGGCCATCGGCAATGAATTTATTACCATCATCAAAGAATCTTCAATCGTGTCTATGATCGGGGTTGCAGACCTGTTCTTTCAGGCGAAGACCATCACAACGATTACGTATGAGGGCCTAACACCCTATGTTATTATTGCCATCATGTATTTCGTACTGACATTCATACTATCCAAGCTGCTGGGTATATTGGAACGGAGGCTGAACACGGATGATCGAGGTTAAGAACCTGCGGAAGAGCTTTGGGAAGCTGGAGATCCTGAAGGGCATTGATCTGAATATTCACAAGGGCGAGGTCGTTGTCGTCATCGGCCCCAGCGGATCGGGCAAAAGCACCTTTCTGCGCTGTCTGAACCTGCTGGAGCAGCCTACGGGCGGCGAGATCAGCTTCGAGGGTCAATCCATTACCGCGAAGCGCCATGACATCAACGTGACCCGCGAGAAAATGGGCATGGTGTTCCAGCAGTTCAACCTGTTCCCGCACAAATCCGTGCTGCAGAACATTATGCTCGCCCCGCTCAAGGTGAAGAAGCAGCAGGCTGCAGAGGCAGAGAAGTTTGCGATGGAGCTGCTGCGTACGGTAGGCCTTGAGGACAAGCGCGATGCTTATCCGGCCCAGCTCTCCGGCGGACAGAAGCAGCGGATCGCAATCGCCCGGGCGCTGGCTATGCAGCCGCATGTTATGCTGTTCGACGAGCCAACCTCGGCGCTGGACCCGGAGATGGTCGGTGAAGTGCTGGAGGTTATGAAGCAACTGGCAGTGAACGGCATGACTATGGTGATTGTAACGCACGAAATGGGCTTCGCCCGTGAAGTGGGGGACCGTATCCTGTTCATGGACGGCGGAGTGGTTGTGGAGCAAGGGACACCGGCAGAGGTGTTCGGTCATCCCAAGCATGCCCGCACGCGTGATTTTCTCAGCAAGGTATTATAGAAAGCCGGCTAATAACCCCACCGCATGGGGTTATTTTATTTTGGCGTAGTGTACAATGTTTGATATAGTATACAAATGATCAATCTACTTGAAAAGGAGTACATACAGATGAGAGATGATCTTTGCCGGATCGGCATTATTGATATTGGTTCCAACTCCATACGACTTGTAATTTATGACACGACACAGGCAGGCGGCTACAAAATCATCAAGGAATGTAAGTACTCTGCCCGTTTGAGCGAGAAGATTACGAAGGAAGGCCGGCTGGAGAAGAAGGATATGAATACAATCATACCTGTTCTTCAGCAGTTCAAGGAGATTTGCGATGATTTTGAAGTAGAGAGAATCCGTGCAGGCGCCACCGCCGCCATCCGTAATGCAGCTAACTCTGCGGAGATCATCAGCTATCTGTCCGAGGCTTCGTCCATTCCGATTGAAGTGGTCAGCGGATATCAGGAAGCATATTTCGGCTTCCTTGGGGTGATCAATGCTTTTGACGTCCAGGACGGCTTCGTGATTGATATCGGCGGAGGGAGTACCGAGGTTACCTTATTTCGAGGACGGCGTTATCAGCAGAGTATCTCGTTCCCGTTCGGTGCGGTCAACACGAATCAGATGTTCAGCCAGGGCGGCAACTGGAATGCGGAGCAGATCCGCAAGCTGCAATTATACGTAACCGGCAGGCTGGTGGAGCATGACTGGCTATCGACGGGCACCGGACTTCCGCTATACGGGCTGGGAGGAACACTTCGCTCACTGGCGAAGCTCGATCAGCGGAACCGCGATTATTCGCTGCCTAATTCCCATGGCTATGTTCTGGAGAACGAGACGATCGAACGGTTCATGGAGGTTCTGCCTGTTACCCCCTTTGAGAAGCGTAAGGACCTGGACGGGCTGTCCAAAAGCCGGGCGGATATCATCGTGTCCGGGCTGATTATTTTCCATACCGTCTATCATTACATTGGTGCCAGCCAGGCGCTGATCAGCGGGGAAGGCCTGCGTGAGGGCATGCTGCATGATCTGCTGGAGCCCGAGCAGCCGGTGCGTGACAGCGCGCTGGAATACAGCCTGGATACGATTATCCGCTTCGATATCCGTACCTCTAAGCGGCATCTCGACCATATCAACAAGCTGGCGCTGAGCCTGCTGGGGGCCTTTGAGCGGGAAGGGGACCGGGAGGAGCAGGAGATGCTGGTCTATGTGGCGATTATGCTGCACCGGACAGGCTCCAACATTAACTATTATCAATCTAAGCGGCACACCCACTACTGGCTCATGAATTCACCCATCCGCGGACTGACGCACCGCCAGCTGATTCTTAGCGCGTACATCGCTTCTTACAGCACAAAAAGCCGGAAGCAGAAATTATCCCTGATGCATAAGGACATTTTGCTGCCTTCCGACGAGGAATGGATTCATAAGCTGGGTACATTAGTGCAGTTAAGCATCGCGCTGGACAGCACCGAGATCGGCATTGTCAGCGGGCTGAAGTCCCGTCTGCATAATCATACGCTGGATCTGGAGCTTCAGGGCGGACAGGTGCTAATTGGCCTGGAGGACATTGAGAATGCGCTCAAAACCTTCAGGAATGCTTGGTCGGTGAAGGTAAAGCTCGGCTTCCCTTCCAGCGGGTAACATCCATAGCGGCGAACTGGCTCCGGAGCGGGGCCTTTTTGTCGTCGATCCGTTCATAATATCCGTTTGGCTGAAGGAAGCTGGATTTGATATTGTCCATCAGCGACAGCTCCAGAATTTTGACAATCTGATCGCGGATACCGCTATCCTTGACCGGACACATCAGCTCGATCCGCCGGGTCAGGTTACGCGTCATCCAGTCGGCACTGGACAGGTAGACCTCGGGATCGCCGCCGTTCTCGAAATAATAGATACGTGAGTGCTCCAGGAAGCGGTCCACTATGCTGCGTACCGTAATGCGCTCACTGAGGCCTTCAATTCCCGGACGCAGGCAGCAGACTCCCCGGACGATCAGGTCGATGGACACTCCCGCCTGGGCTGCGCTGTACAGATAATCAATAACCTCCTGGTTCGACAGGGAGTTCATCTTGGCGATAATCCGTGCAGGCCGGCCTGCGGCAGCATGTTCTGCCTCACGCAGAATCAGCTTCTGGAGCGACAGGCTCATGTTAGTCGGTGCTACGATGAAGGAGTTCCAATTGTAGTTGGCAGAGTAGCCTGTCATCTGATTGAACAGCTCGGACGCATCCAGGCCAATCTCGTGATTGGCGGTGAACAGGCTAAGGTCGGTATAGGCCTTGGCCGTGCTGTCATTGTAATTGCCTGTTCCCACATGAACATAGCGGCGCAGCTCCGAGCCTTCCTGGCGGACGATCAGCGTTACCTTGGCATGGGTCTTGAGGCCGACGAGACCGTAGACCACGTGGCAGCCGGACTGCTCCAGCTTACGCGCCCAGGCGATGTTGCGTTCCTCATCGAAGCGGGCCTTCAGCTCCACGACCACCGTAACCTGCTTGCCGGACTCGGCTGCATTGGCGAGCGCAGTAATCAGCGGAGAATTGCCGCTGACCCGGTACAGCGTCATTTTGATCGCCATCACCTGCTCATCCTCGGAGGCCTGGATAATGAAATCCGTCATCGCATCGAAGGATTCATATGGATGATAGACCAGCACATCACGCTGGCTCAGCACCTCGAAGAAATCTTCATTCTCATCGAATTCCGCCGGATACATCGGCTCAACAGGCGGATAGAGCAGATAGCTGAAGCCCTTCAGACTGCTGGTGAAGCTGCGCAAGAAGCCGAGATCAAGCGGGCCTTCGATTTCGAAGACGAAGTCCTCCAGCTCGAATTCAGCCTGCAGCTGCTCCAGCGCATACGGATGGATGCCTTTCTGGACTTCCAGACGGGCAGGCACACCGCGGCGGCGTTTGCGGAGCTCTTTCTCAATCTCCTCCAGCAGGTCTTCTGCGCCTTCTTCATCTATCGTCAGGTCAGAGTTGCGGGTCAGGCGGAATTCACTGACGGCTACCGGATCATAACCGCTGAACAAGGTCTGAATATGATGGCGGATCACATCTTCAATGAATACGAATTGCCGTTTCTTGCTGTTCGCGCGGTGCGGCAAGGGAATGCAGCGCGGCAGATTGGACGGAATCTGCAGAATGGCGAAGTAAGGCTCTTCCTCCTGGCTGTTCTTGCGTGTCAGTACGACAGCCAGATAGATGAACTGGCTGTGGACCAGCGGGAACGGACGGCTCTGGTCGACTGCCATCGGAGTCAGCACAGGGAAAATAATATCACGGTAGTATTCCTCAATCGACTGCTCCTGTGCCGGTGTTAAGTCTTCATAATCAACGAACACAATGCCTTCTTTATGCAGGCTGCGTGAAATATCCTTGAAGGTGCGATACTGGTCTGCGACGATTTTGGTGACCCGTTTGCTGAGGCGTTTATAGAGGCCGGAGGGCGTGTAGCCGGTGAAATCTTTTTTGGTATATCCCGCCCGGATCTGATCCTGGATGCCCGCTACCCGGACACTGATGAACTCATCCAGATTACTGGACACGATGGCCAGGAATTTAGCCCGCTCAATCAGCGGGTTCTCCGGGTCTTGTGCCTCGCCGAGCACCCGGCGGTTGAACTCGATCCAGCTGAGGTCACGGTTAAGATAGGCTGTTGCAGGACTGATGGTGTTGATTTTTTTCTCATCTGTATTCACGTTCATGGACCCTCCAAGGTTGCTTCAATGTCTAGTTAAGATATCGTATTCTTTCATTCTACTATTTGCTTGAGTGAGAAATGTTAAAACTGTGTAAAATTTTTGCGAATATTCAGGAAACATGGCATATTTATACCGGGTCCCTTAATAATGATTAAGAATATGTAATATTTACATTCTTGATAACGCTTTATTTAGGATAATTATTTCCAATTGCCACAAAAACATAGCCAATGGTTACAAAGTTGTGATATATTCATTACTGTTAGTTTACAAACCTGGCGTCACCATTGAAGGAGGCAATTCATGAAACTCAAGATCAGAGCCATCACCGCCCTGGCGGCCGTACTGGGACTCGGCACCTTGCTTCACGCAGCTCCCGTTCAAGCCGACAGCGTACATATCGCTGGAGATACTACTACCTATTATACTCTATCCAATCATTATGGCATAAGCGTTGATGAGCTTATGAATGCGAACCCGCAGATTTCAGCGCTAAATATCTATCCCGGGCTGAAATTCACCATTCCGGGTGATGTTCAAGCCAAGACTGTGGCAGTAGCCAATACTGCAGCAGCTTCAGTAGAAGCTGTGGACGCAGCAGAAGTTCAAGCCCTGAGTGTGCAGCCGGCAACCAACACAGTTCAAGCCTGGGGCAAAGAATTTAATTATGCCAAAGTGCTGCAGGTCAAAGCTTCCGCCTATTCCTCGGCAGCCAGCGAGAATGGCAAGTGGGGAGCGGTCGATTATTTCGGCAATGCGCTGAAGCTCGGAACCATCGCCGTTGACCCGAGCGTGATTCCGCTGGGAACGAAGGTGCTCGTGACCGGGTATACCCATCCGGGCCTTCCGAAGCAAGCCTTCGTAGCGACAGCGACGGATATGGGGAGTGCGATCAAGGGCAACCGGATCGATATCTTTATTCCGGGCAGCCAGAGCTTTGTAGCCGATTTCGGTTATCAGTATGTACATTTATATATTATTGAATAAACCGATAATGAATCTTTGCACCATAGTAAGCGCAATACGTAATCATGAAAAGGAAACAAAACCAGGCAGCTTCCGCCGGTTTTGTTTCCTTTTTTAAATTATAAGAATTTATATGTTACACACGATAACTTATCCTTATATTTCTCGCTGAAACGATACCTTCCTTAAAAAGGACGGCAAAGCCGTTTCCGCTTGTTAGGACTCTAATGATCAAGCGGTTATTTGCTCTTGCTGACCTGGAGCATCTGGGGAACGGTCACGAAGCTGTATCCCCGCTGCCGCAGAATGCCGATGATCTCTGGCAGCGCCTGCAGCGTCCCTTGGAGGTTACTGCCTCTGCCGCCGCCCCCGTGCTGAAGGATAATAGCCCCTCTGCCGGCCCGGGAGAGGATATTGTGCTTGACCTGATTTTTGGACAGTCCTCTCCAGTCGAGCGAGTCAACGTTCCAGTTCACCAGCTTATAGCCATGTGACTTCGCCCACTTCACCTGCGGCTCGTTGATATCGCCATACGGCGGGCGAATCAGCTTCGGCTTGTATCCGGCCAGCAGCTGCAGAATATTCTCCGTGCGGATAATCTGGATGCGGAAGGCATTCATACTCAGCTTGCTGAACTGGGGGTGATTATAGGAGTGGTTGCCGATGGCATGGCCTTCGCGGATCATCCGTGCTACCAAGGCAGGGTGCTTCTCCGCACGGCTGCCGACCACGAAGAAGGTGGCTTTGACTTTATATTTACGCAGCACATCCAGGAGCTGCGGGGTGAAGCGCGGATCAGGCACATCATCGAAGGTAAGAGCGATCATTTTACGGCGGGGACCCTGGGTCTTGAGGGTCTCCGGGTATTTGCGCAGCAATTGGCTGAGGGAGAGGCCCTTGCTCTTTTTATGGCGGCTTACTGAAGATTGGGAGGCTGACGATCCGGCCGGCACCGCCGTTTCGTCTTCAATAGAAGCTCGGGGCCGGGAAGATGGCAGGATCTCTTGTGCCGGCACTGGCGCAGGACTATCTGCCGCTGCTGCTGCAGAGACAGATACTAGCTCAGCAGCAGGTGCAGACAGGGCCAAGGCAATGACAGATATAAACAGCACAATGCGGCGGAATATTGTCAGTTTCATCAGGACGATGCCTCCTCCAACCACGGGTCCGGTTAGTTTAGAATATAAGGGTTGTTATTTCCAAGCAGCCGTGAATTTATGCCGATGCCGTACCATCTGCAGAGTATTCAAAGATTTATCACTTTCCCAAATCGTTGTATACTGAGATGGATCATAGATACGGGAAGGATGAGACAAGCATGGCTGATTTGTTTACACCTTATGAACTTAAGGCTTTAACCCTGAAGAACCGCGTGGTTATGCCGCCGATGTGCCAGTATGCGGTTGAGAAGCAGGACGGTGTTCCCACAGACTGGCATCATGTGCATTATGTCAGTCGTGCTGTCGGCGGGACAGGCTTTATTATTGTAGAGATGAGTGGAGTTCACCCCGATGGACGGATCACCAATCAGGACACCGGGATCTGGGACGATGGACAGATTCCGGCGTACAAGCGGTTAACGGAGGCCGTTCATGCCTTTGGAGCGAAGATAGCGATTCAGCTCGGTCATGCCGGTCGCAAAGCTGTCGATGCCGCCCCGCCGGTTGCTCCTTCAGCGATTCCGTTCGACGGCAACTATGCTATGCCCAAGGAGCTTAGCCGTGAAGAGATTGCGGAGCTGATTATCGCCTTCCGGGAAGCGGCGCGGCGCGCGGTTGAAGCGGGATTCGATACTGTCGAGCTGCATGGAGCCCATGGATACCTCATCCACCAGTTCCATTCCCCGCTCTCCAACGTCCGGGATGATGAGTATGGCCAAGACCCCATCTTGTTCGGGGAACAGGTGGTAGAGGCAGTGCGTGAGGTACTGCCGGCTGAGATGCCGCTAATCATGCGGGTGTCCGCCAAGGAATATGTGGAGGGCGGTTATGATGAAGCTTATGCGCTGGAATTCTGCCGCCGCTATAAGGATGCAGGCGTAGACCTGTTCCATGTATCCTCGGGCGGGGAGGGGCCGATAGGCTCGAATGGCGGCCCTAATGCAGGATCAGCTTATCAGGTGGAGCTTGCCGAGTACATACGCAGTGGATTACAGGTCCCCGTTATCGCTGTAGGACGCCTGGAGTCCTATGAGGAAGCGCAGGCTGTGATAACGGAAGCGAAGGCAGAGCTTGTAGCTGTAGGCAGAGGCCTGCTCAGTGACCCGTACTGGACGCTTCATGCTGCTGAGGCGCTGGGCGGAATTGATTCGTCCGATCTGCCCGCACCCTATGTGCGCGGAATCTGGAACAAGAAATAGAGGGCATCATTTGTGAATAATGTCACAGATTTTAAGTTCCTTCTAAGGCATGGTTAATAAGATTAAATTTGAAGGAGCTTGATAACGTGGCGACGGTGATTAGTAATGAGCGGCTGGCTGAAGGAGTATACCACCTGGTAGTTGAAGGGGGGAACAGCGGGGAGATGGGTCAGTTCTACATGCTGCGGGCATGGGGAGCCTATCCGCTGCTGTCAAGACCCCTTAGCATACATCAGGTGAATGATAACGGTGTTGAATTCTTGTATCACATAGTAGGCGAGGGTACTGAGATCCTTGCCGGATTGAATCCGGGCGATCCGGTGGAGCTGGAGGGGCCGTTCGGTACAGGCTTCCCGCAGGTAGAAGGTAAGGTTGCGTTAGTGGGCGGGGGGATCGGAATTGCTCCGCTGTATTATTGTGCGCAGAAGCTTCCGCGAAGCGATATCTATCTCGGCTTCAGCCGTGAGCCATTCCGTACTGAAGCCTTCCGTCCTCTGGCTGCTGAGCTGACCGTCGATGTAGGCGGACTGATCCTGGACAGCGTGGATTTCTCGGCGTATGACAATATCTTCGTCTGCGGCCCGCATCCGATGCTGAAGGCTGCACAGCTCAAGGGCATAGCCCTAGATACCGCAGGTAAGCGCCCAGACGTCTATCTGTCCCTGGAGAACAGGATGGCCTGCGGCATCGGCGCTTGTCTGGTCTGCAGCGTCTCCTGCAAGGACGGGCAGCGCAAAGCCTGTGCAGACGGTCCTGTCTTCCTGGCTGAGGAGGTATTATTCCATGATTAATACAACTGCAACGATTGCCGGTGTATCCTTCAAGAACCCGATTGTGATGGCTTCCGGCACCTTCGGTTTCGGCCGTGAATATGGCCGGTTATATGATGTTTCACTGCTTGGCGGAATCTCCGGCAAAGGGCTTACGCTTCATGCCAAAGCCGGTAATCCCGGAATCCGCGTCTATGAGACCCCTTCCGGGATGCTGAACAGCGTAGGACTTGAGAATCCTGGTGTAGAAGCTTTTCTGGCCAAGGAACTTCCGTATTGGGAGACACTGGATACCGCACGTATCGTGAACCTTGGCGGCAACACGCTGGCGGATTACGTACTGGGTGCTGAACTGATTCAGCGTGATGCGGATGCCCGTCTTCTGGCCGGAAAGCCGGCCGTGGATATGATTGAGCTGAATATCTCCTGCCCGAACGTGAAGGAGGGCGGGATTGCTTTTGGCATCAAAACTCCGGCAGCCCAGGAAGTGGTTCGTGCGGTACGGGCGGCTACAAGCCTGCCGCTGGCCGTGAAGCTGTCGCCGAATGCCGAGGATATCGCAGAGATGGCAGTGATGTGCGAAGCAGAGGGCGCGGACGCCGTCTCTCTGATCAACACGATCTCCGGGATGAAGATTGATGTCCGCCGCCGCCGCAGTGTGTTCAATAACCTCTATGCGGGACTGTCCGGACCGGCGATTAAGCCGGTGGCTCTGCGTATGGTGCATCAGGTATCCCGCAGGGTAACCATTCCGGTAATCGGTATGGGCGGCATCACTTCGGCTACGGATATTATTGAATTTATTATGGCTGGGGCCACTATAATACAGGTTGGAACCTACAACTTCATGAATTTGCGGGCGGGCAGTACGCTTGTAGAAGAATTGCAGCAGTTTATGGAGGAAGAGAATATTTCCTCACTGGATGAGATCCGTGGTATTGTATAGGCAGCAAGCCGGTATACAATGATCTTTTTGCCGCAGAATGAGAGATCTCTACAGCCTATGGTTAATATAAAGGGAGGGGAGTTCAGCTTGCCAATGAATCCGGTGCATCCTGATGATATTGTGTTATCCGAGACCGAGGTGGGCCGTGATCTGCTGATGCTGATTACCGGGGGTGTGCGCCATATCGGTGCCGCAAGTACAGCGTACATGGACGGAGACCTCGTGCGGGTGATGACCTCTGCCGTTCCCCATCATAAGGAGCATACGATCAGTGAAGCCATTGCGCTTAAGGCTGCTGCCGCATTGAACCGGACAGTCACGGTTGTGATGGGCATTCACTATGACGATCTGAGCAAAGAGGGCATCCTGGAGGTCGTAAATATTGTGAATGATAAGGTGGAGCAATATTTAGTGCAGAAGACCGGAACAAATTTTTGAAACGATCCTCTTCTCTCTGCGTAAAAGATACCATTGAACCACTAACTTTACTTTTGGAGGAATGAACCATGTCTATATTTAAAAGATTGCGTGATCTGACCATGTCCAATGTGAATGCGATTATTGATAAAGCAGAAGATCCGGTTAAAATGACCGACCAGTACATTCGTGACATGACGGAGGATCTGGAGGATGCCGAGAAAGCGGTAGCTGCCCAGATCGCTATTGAGAAGAAATTCAAACAATTGTACGAAGAGCAGGAAGCGCTGGTGAACAAGCGTAATCAGCAAGCTCATGCAGCCGCTCAAGCCGGTAACGCCGATCTGGCCCGCCGTGCTCTTGAAGAGAAGAAATCGGCTGAAGCCAAGCTTGTAGAGTACAAGGCCAGCTTCGACCAGAACAAGGCTTCCGCCGACAATCTGCGCGGCAAGCTCGACGAAATGCGCAAACAGCTTACCCAGATGAAGAACAAGCGGGAGACACTCGTTGCCCGTTACAACGCTGCGAAGGCGCAGACCGAAATCAACAAAGCGATGAGCGGCTTCAGCTCCGACTCTGCTTCTGCCGGACTCAAACGGATGGAAGACAAGATGCTGCAGGCCGAAGCACAGGCAGAAGCCAGCAACGAGATGAGCTCGGGCAACAAATCGCTGGATGATGAGTTCGAGAAGCTAGGCAAAGACCAGGCGGTTGAAGATGAGCTGGCTGCGCTGATGAAGCAATACGAGAAACAATAACATATTGGCATAAGCCGGACTTCAGGCAATTGTCCACAGGCGAAGGGGAGACAGAACCAGCGGTTTCTCCTTCGCTTTATGTTTGTCTTACCGGTTAGGAAATATGAACAAGCGGGGGCTGGAGTAATGGATTTCGATACCCTGGTGTCCATGGTAGTATGGACGGTCAGCGGCGCAGTGCTGCTGTGTGTGCTGATGCTCGTGGATTCGTTGTTTACCCGTTATAATGATATGGAAGAGCTGAAGGCGGGGAATATGGCCGTGACTACCCGGCTGGTGTTGAAGCTGCTGTCACAAGGCTATATTTTATCGGCATCCATTGCTGCGGCGAACCGGCTCGGGACCGCCCTTATAGTCTCTATAGTATCTTTTGTCCTGTTATTCGTGCTGGAGAAGACGGTAGAGCAGCTCCTGAGCCGGTGGGGGAATCTTGAACTGGATCATGGCACCCAGCTTGGCAAGGTCGGCTACGGCCTGATGGCAGGCTCGCTGCATGTGACCGGAGCATTGATTATTGCGGCCTTTATTCGCGGATAAGAAAGATTAGCGTACCAATCTGTAGGAGGATGATGGCTTTGGGTCTTTGGAAAAGAATCGGCAATCTGTTCTCGAAGCCGGAGGCGCCTAAAGCGCCCGCAAGCATGCTGACTCTGTCTCCCGGAGATATCTGTGAGGTCTCCCTGGTCACCTATGAAGTGACGGGCCGGACGAAGACGAGCGGCCGTAATGCAGTTGTACTGACACTGCGCGACGGGAGCCGGATCGCCTATCTGTATATAGAAGAGCGGGAAGAGCTGCAATACAGATTGTATCACCCGATAGACGGGCGTCTGGACAGTCCTTCCGAGGTCCCGGCTACCCTGGAGCTGGATGACCGGACCTTCTACCTGGAGGAAGAATATGAAGGGTATGCCGCCGTTACCGGGCAGACGCCTTATATGAACGGCGGGGAGCAGCATGTCTGGCAATACCAGTCGGATGATTCGCGGCTGCTGCGCGTGGAATGGCAGAATGGACGGTTCATGCTGTATGAGGGTGAAAGTGTCCTTTCGGCTGACGTAAGAGTGATCCGCGCATCTTAAGCTTGAACTGGAGCAGGGCAGGGCTGCTGGCAGCAGACAATTGAATAGAATCGGGATTGAATAAGGGGTGCATGCGCTTGTTACAGGGCCAGTGCATCCCTTTTGCCATGTCTTCATGTTAGAATAGGGCGTAATTGGCTTAATGAGCAGCAAACCACCGGATGGAACAGAAGGAGTGAATTCAACAGTGATTAACCGAGAGAACCATAACAAGGACTATAGCAGGGAGAATAACAAGGAATTTAACAACGAATACAGTAATGATAAATTTCAGCGCGCAGCGCTTCAAGTTACAGTGGCGCAAGGCAGGCTTAAGCCTTATGCTGCGCTGCTTGCGCTGGAAGGTGTACCCCTGGATCGCAGCAGCGGGCGGTATCTGGGTGAATCTATTGCTGCACCGCATCCTTTTCCGGCATTTGACCGCTCCAGCATGGACGGCTTCGCCGTGATTGCGGCAGATACTTTAGCGGCAGGGGACCCTGACACGGTCTGGCTTGAAGTCGTTGATGTCATTCCCTGCGGCGCAGTAGCCTCCAGAGAGATTACGGCTGGCACTGCTGCGCGCATTATGACTGGCGCTCAGATTCCAGGCGGCGCAGACACCGTGATTATGATGGAAGCTACGGAGAGCCGGATGGAGGGCGGAGTCACTTATGTCGGTATCCGTAAGCCGCAAGAGCGGGGGTTGCATATTACCCCTTGCGGTTTGGAGCTTAGAACAGGTGATCCAGTGCTTCCTGAAGGGACTCTAATCGGCGCTGGCGAAATTGCTGTTCTGGCAGCGCTCGGGGTGGCGGAGGTTCCTGTCCGCCGCAGACCCAAGGTGGCTGTCTTCGCTACCGGAACTGAACTGCTGGAGGTGGACGAGCCGTTAGTCCCGGGCAAAATCCGCAACAGCAACTCTCCCATGTTGGAGGCGCTAATCCGGGAAGCGGGCGGTGAGCCCGTGATGCTGGGTGCGATCATCGATGATCTGGAGCTGGCCCGCAGTAAGGTGCAGATGGCACTGGAGAGCTACGATCTGGTGATTACTACAGGCGGCGTATCTGTCGGGGATTATGATATTATGGGGGATTTGGTCCGTGAGCAAAGTGGAGAGATGCTGTTCAATAAAATAGCCATGCGCCCCGGCAGCGTCACTACGGCAGCCGTTCGCGGCGGGAGCATCCTGCTCGCCTTATCCGGCAATCCGGGCGCCTGCTTCGTAGGATTCCAGCTGTTTGCCCGTCCGGTCATCGGACTGATGCAGGGGGCAGCACATCCGTATCTGCCGGAATGGACAGTAGTGCTGGGTGAAGATTATAAGAGAACCAACAGCTTCACCCGTTATGTCCGTGCCCGTCTGGAGATCCGCGAAGCAGTGCTCTATGCTTATCCAGCCGCTGTAGACGAGTCATCCGTCACGGTTACGATCAAAGACAGCGACTGCCTGATCGTCATCCCGCCGGACAGCGGACAATTATATGCCGGGGACAAGGTAACTGTGCTGAAGCTGCCGGGTGAGATCTGGGGGTGAGTTTTGACTAAATGAATTGGGGAGCATCAGAACTTAAGAGGTGAGTTCATTTAGAAGTGAGATGAGGCGATGGATGGACGGATGAATGACTGAATGAATGACTGGAAGAGGTTCGCTTGAGGCGAGCTTTCAGGGATAGATGTATTCTGTACAATTAAAAACGGTAAAAGCAAGGAGTTCCTTGACTAATTGTAGTCTGTACAACTAAATTTGCCCGTATGGGCGAGAATCGAGCAAAGAACTAACCAACTAAATCTTTATTATTTAATTTCATCATATGAAAAATTCATAATAGTTATTATGGATAAAGGTAACTAATTGTATTTTCTGCAACAGAAAACGCATAGTTGACCGTGAAATGAAATTCTATTGTACTTCATACATTAGAATGGTGTGTTTTGGATGAAAAAGGGCCTTTGTTCAACATTCGATTGTACGGAATACAATAGATTCTATTTTGAAGCCGTTATTACCGCATTCTATTGTACTAAGTACAGTTGCTATCTTTCCAGCGCCCACAGCATCCGACTAACTGCTGCTTTGAACTCAAAAGTATTTAAAAATTCAACACATGAAAAATTCACAATAGTAAGTTCAAAACACTAACCAGCACCCAACAAGCAGAATCACCCAATCGCGCGACAGCATCCAATGCCGTAACCGCAAAACCCGGTCACAAAGGTAACAAACAGAACCCTCCAGTATTCTATTAGGGGACAGTCCCTAGACAGAAACGGGAGGGCTTTTAGGATTCATAAGGGGACAATAAGGTCTAGCCTATGTGTTAAAGTCGACTACAATGATTACTGGGCCGTTAAAATCAGCGGTCCATCTGCGGTGATGGCAATGGTGTGCTCATACTGCGCGGATAGTTTGCCGTCAGCCGTTCTCGCGGTCCATTCATCATCGTCTATGGAGATCTGGTATGTGCCTTCGTTAATCATGGGCTCAATCGTAAACACCATGCCTTCTTTGAGGCGGATGCCTTTGCCTGCGGTGCCGATATGCACGTAGCTCGGCTCCTCATGCAGGCTTCGTCCGATGCCATGCGCCAGCAGATCACGCACAACCGAATAACCGTGTGCTTCGGCATGCTGCTGGATAGCCGATGTGATGTCACCCAGCCGTCCTCCCGGAACAGCCCGGGCGATGCCCAGGTCGAGGCATTCCTTCGTAACCTGCATTAATCTCTGCGCCTCCGGCCCGATCTCACCCACAGCGTAGCTCATGCATGAATCTCCGAACCAACCTCCGTATTGCGCCACAATGTCCAGCTTCAGCAAGTCACCTTCCTTCACGACCCGCTTGCTGGATGGAATCCCGTGAGCAACCACATCATTAATAGATATGCAGGTCTCGGCAGGGAAACCGTTGTAGCCTTTGGTAAACTGCTTGCCGCCGAGCTTGGTGATATGTTTGGCCACAAAATCATTAATTTCAAGCGTGGTGATACCGGGTACGATCCGTTTGGACACCTCACGGTAGCAGTCGGCAACAATTTGGCTGGCTTGCTTCATCTCTTCAATTTCTCTGGGGGATTTAAGAATAATCATGTTGTGTGTATCCGCTCCTTAATCTTTCAATAGTTTCAATATTTTATAGTTTAAGAATTCTGACGATCTCCGTTGCATCTTCATTAAGCTGCCCTCTGCGGAGGGACAATGCAGCACAGCCGACCAGAGCGGCTAACAGCATCTCCGTGTGCTGCAATTCATGCTGTGCATCGACAGTTGCTCGCTCATGAGACACTAAGACCTCCGTAAGTCCGGTGCCAAGCAACGTGGACAACGGGGTCAGCACCTCCCGGCGGAACTCGGCAATGAGCGGGGAAGAGCGGGCTTCAGGCAGAGTAGGGAATCCCTCACCCGCCTGCTTACACAACAGATAGATAGCGTGATCTTCCGCCCATAGCTGCAATAGCCGCACCCCGGCGGCAGAACTGTCAAGCGGTATCTTTAACGGCAGCTCCGGCTCTGCCATATGCAGGGACTTCAGCCATTCCCCGGCCCGGTCGAGCGCATCCCATAACAAGTCGTGAAGCAAATCGCCCTTGTTGCTGTAATAATGATAGACCGTACCATAACCGAGACCGGCCTCCACAGCCACATCCCGGATTTCTAATAGAGGCCCTTTATTCAAAAATACGTCCGCTGCTGCCTTGCGGATCTGCACCAGCCGCCGCAGCCGGATATCTTCGTTCTGTTCCTTCGTGCGGGGAGTCATCTTATCCGTTCACCTCGTTTATTTTAGACCTGCTGTCATGTCAATATAAAACATCAGCAGGCAAATGGCAAGGGGAAAACGTTGAATAAATATGCTGAACATCACAAAAAAACCGGATAGAACATCATCCGGTTTATTCATCTCAAGCCCAGTGCTCTGGATGCCTTAAGGATTCTGGCAGCTTGGTGGACGGGCTGCCTTGCGCAGCTTGCAGCTGTGCCTGAGTCAGGAAGAGGCTGCCCCGCAGATCGGCTCCGCTTAGATTCGTGTCGCGGAAGTCCGCGCCAATCAGATCGGCGAACCGCAGGTCAGCGCCGCTGAGATCCGCAGCGATCAGATATGCGCCGCGTAAGCTGAGGCAACGGAGGTCGGCCCCGCGCAGCTTGGCCCCAATCAGATCGGCCCCGCGTCCATAGTTCTTCTGGCGCTTCGGAGCCGGGGCAAGCTGCTTGCGGGCAGCGGTGCGCGCTAGCTCGCTGGCACGCAGCAGCAGCTCGTTGACTTCAGCGCGGTGCACAGGCACTTCGAGCTGAAGCAGCTTTTCCGGACTGAGCAGGGTGAGAGCCTGTGTCTGATCCAACATTTTGATAAGTGAATCATGCAGGGTCTCGGTCCCGCGCAGCGCCAGTGCCTCGTGCAGATACCATAGCAACTCATGCAGCTGGCGCATAACAGGAAGAACCTCGAACATCTGTCCAGCAGTCTCGGGAGCCTGACGCCAGTCGCGTCCGCCATAGGTTAGATTGGAGATTTTCTGCCCGGCCCCAAAGCAGTCATATACCGTACATCCCCGGAAGCCGCGTTTTCTCAGCTCAGTATGAATGCCGCAGAGGAAGTCCTCCCGCAGATTGGGACAGGGCTGTCCGGCAGGCTTGTCTATGGCGAAGTCTGAGGAAGCAGAGAAATGAAGTGCTGCGCAGCATAGTCCGAAGCAGTTCAGACAATCCGATTGCAGCTCCGGCAGTCCGGGGTTCGTAGTATGGGATTCAGAAAATGAATGATTGTCTAACAAATGTATTCCTCCAAAAAATGAATAGGATTAACATAGCGGTTCATGCAGATTACTGCGGCGGTTCATTGTCCATACGGCGTTCAATCGCCTCAGACATCGTTTTATCCGTGAGATGGGCATAGATCTCGGTAGTCTCTGTAGAAGCATGGCCCAGTTGTTCCTTTGTCCGGTAGATGTCATTCTGCAGGTAATAATCGGTGGCAAAAGAGTGCCGCAGCTTATGCACCGTCAGATAAGGCTTGCCGAACCGTTTGGCGTATTTGATGATCATCTCCTGGATCGCCCGTTTGGTCATCCGTTTGCCTTCTTTGCTGCCGTTGGGCAGGGCAATGAAGAGGGCTTTTTCCCGTTTCGGCGTTTTATACCTATTCTGGCGGAGGCTTAGATACAAGCTGAGATCATCCTTCGACTGTTCCCGGAAATAGACCGGGGTCTTGAAGGTCTCGTCGTTATGACCCTTGCGGAATACATAGAGCAGCTTATTAGTGACATCTATATCATCCACGCTCAGATTAACCACCTCGGAGACGCGCAGGCCGGAATTCAGGATCAGACTGGCAATACAGGCATCCCGTTCACGGTTAAGCTGCCAAGAATAATAAGCCTGCTTATTGGCTTCCACATCTGTGCCATATCCTTCATAGATGTAGCCTACGAACTCCAGCAGCTCCTCGTCCTCCAGAATTTTACCTTTGAGCTTGGCGGCGGTATCCTTCGGTTTGTGAATGCGCTTGATCTCAACCTTGGCCATAATATTACGCTTCAGCAGCGGGTAAAAGTTCTCATCCTCAGCAATCTGGCTTAAGTAATGGAACAGGGAGCGCAGCGCAGACAGCTTACGGGATACGGTCACCCGCGAATTGGCATTCTCAGCCCGGGTGGTCAAGTGCAGACGGTAGCCGACAATGCTGTCCATATGCAGGGTCTCCAGCTCAAGGAGTGTGATGTCAGCATTGCTGGCCGCAACAGACAGACCTTCACCCCGCAGCCAGCCGAAAAAGGATTCATAGTCACGGATATACTCCAGCAGCGTGGAGGGGGACAAATCCGGCCGTTTATAGTCGATAAACTGCTGGACAAACCAGGGCATTTGCGGCAGCCGCTGATCCAGGTTTGCCCGGTCGGCCGCTTTTTGAATACTGATGTGCTTCACCTTCTTTATAGTTTCCCCAAGGGGGAGGGCTGTCCTTCTATCTTACCATGTTTCTGGCAAACCTTGCTCCTGATGAGACAAAGTTATATGATGGGTAGTAAACGAAAACGGCAGAGGTGAACCTTAATGGAACTTGGAATCGAGCTGGTTCCTAAAGAGCAGAAGCAGATGATAAGCAGATTGATGCAGTTCTATTTGTATGACTTTACCCGCTACCTGGAGCTGCAGGTGGACCGTGAAGGATTGTTCCCGTCCTATCCGGGACTTGAGGCTTACTGGAGCAGCGGTAAAAATAAATTCGTCTACCTGTTCACCGTAGACGGCAATGTCGCAGGCTTTGCCCTGATCGACCGTCTGCTGCGCGACCCGGAGGGCGAGTTCTATATGACGGAGTTTTTTGTGATGCAGCGCTACCGTCGCAGTGGTGTAGGAACCTGGGCGGCACACCGGCTGTTCGACATGTTCCCGGGCAGCTGGAAGGTGTCGCAGATTCGTGCCAACATCCCTGCGCGGGATTTCTGGCACCGGGTCATCGGAGCTTATACCGGCGGTGATTTCCAGGAGCGGTTCAACTCCCGCCAAGGCAATCCCAGCCAATATTTCAGCACATTAAATACTAATAGAGTTAAGAAATAAATTCGCCTATTCCTGGAAGGATTTAGCGCAACTTTGGATCGTATCCGGCGTCTGGTAACTGAGGTGATTAAATTGTCCAAGCGAATGAGCTTATGGGGAGCGGGCTGTATAGCGGCTGCAATAGCAATCAGTACAGGCTGCAGTAATACTGCGGATCAGGGATCTTCGGTTGTTGAGCATACGGATCAGCCGTCAGCAACACCCTCAGCCGTTACGGCTACAATAGCTGCTCCTGCATCCGCGGTTCCGACTCCGTCTGCAACAGCCGCGCCTGCTGCTAAATCCGTGTCGCTGATTCCCGAAGAAGTACCGGAGTATTCAGGAAGCGGCAGTGGGTACGAGCTGGATGGCGTCAATGTCCAAGCAGATTACTCCGCAGACCAGACCTTACCGCTCGGGGTGTTTTTGCCGGAGACGATGATCCGTTTTGAACAGGATGGCAGAACGGCGTGGGGAACAGCGGACAAGCATAATTATATTACGTTAATTAAGCTAAGCTCAGCGAAGGATGTAACTGGCGGGAAGCATGAACCGGGCACAGACCGGGGACTGCTGAAGTTCAAGGAATATGAAGGAAGCAGGGTGGAGGGGGACCGGAGGGTTGAGGCATTTATTTTCACAGCCCACAAGGATTCTTTCCAGGCCGAGATCCATATTCAGGACGAGCAACGGGATAAGCTGCTTCCCCTCTTCACATCTATGCTGAGTGGTATGGAATACATGGAGAAGCAACCGCCGATTAAGCCGGGAGTGTTCTTCAAGGTCCCTGATGTAGGCTCCAGTCCGGGCAATAAGCAAGCGCTCCAGGAGACACTGGACTGTATTGCAGCCTGGGCAGCTAAGGACAAAGAAAAGTTCGCTGCCACGATGTATTCACCGCTGCTTAAAGACAACTTACAGTCCTTCTTACTGGACAATAAGAATGTCTACCGCTTCAATAAACTGACCCTAGTCGGAATTCCTATCGAGGGAACTAAGCGGGCAGGCTTCTATGTTGAGTTTACTCAGATGACCTCTGAGGGCTATATTACTGAGAGCACTTACGAGATTTCATTGCTGCCGAATAAGCAGGGGGAGTGGAAGATCGCTAATATTGATTAGGCAGAGCGCCTGCCGAAGCTCGAAAGCTTGAGACACCTATGGGGTTTCAGGCTTTTTTGCTGTATAAATAATCACAACCTTCCCAGGTCCTGACGTCTATAATCTATGTTGAACGGTGTTCAAAAACATTACAGTGTTCAATCAAGCGAACCAGCAGCACCTTAACAGAAGGAGTCTAACGATCATGAGCAAAGCAGAGAGACAAGAGCAGGAGCGCGAAGCGATGCGTAATCTGATTCTCACTACGGCTGGCGAGCTGCTGGCAGAGAAGGGGATCAGGCAGCTGTCGATCCGCAAAATCGCTGAACGGATGGAGTATTCGGCAGGCATTATTTATCACTATTTTCAGGGAAAAGAAGACATTGTGGAACAGCTTCTTCAGCGGGGCTACCGGGAGCTAATGGGCGGACTGATTGCCGGATCGGAAGCTTCACCAGATGAAAACTCTCCAGAAGAGTGCTTAAGACGCTCGCTGAGACAGTTCATTAAGGTCACAACCGCAGAAGGCTCACAGTACCGGAGTATGATGCTGAATGATTCGCCGTCCGTGCTTAGCCACACCGGGGTTTTGCATCAGGGAGCAGCCCTGGAAAGCAGCGGGATCGCCATGCTCTGTGATACGCTCCGTCAATTCAGCGGGATGGCCTCCTGTAAGCAGAGGGAGCTTGAACTCACCGCCCAAATCATCTGGAGCGCAGCTTTTGGACTGATAATGAGGCTGATGGTAGAGGGGAATCTGCCTGAGGTGCAGAAGGAGGCTCTGATTAACCGGCACATAGAAGCCATGGTGCGTATTGCACAAGGATAGGAGGACTAAGATGAGACATAGACGAACCATTACCTTTTTAACGTGGATGGTGATAGTGCTTGGGATTGTTGCGTCAGGAATCGGGCTATTTTCAGGTGAAGAATCTGAGAATGAGGGGAGCCATCCCATCTTCACCTCCATCCGGGGAGAACAGATTGAATTGTACGGAAGCGGCATCTACAAGGAAGATTCTTTGTCCGCAGCAGCCCAGGCGATCGCCCAAGATGGCATTACGCTAGCGGTGGGAATTCCTCTGCTGTTCGTATCTCTGCTCATGAGTCTCAGAGGAACGATCCGGGGGCGGCTGCTGCTGGCCGGAGCGCTCGGATACTTCACCTATACCTATGCTTCATACTGTTTTCTGGCCATGTATAATGATCTGTTTTTGGTCTACGTCATGCTCTTCTCGGCAAGCTTATTTGCATTTATTATGGTCTTTCGCTCGTTGGAACGGGACGGGGTAGTGATGAAGCCCAAGCTTCCGGCGGTAAGCATTGGCTTCATCCTGCTGCTGATTGCTTTCCTGATTATCATGCTTTGGCTGGGACGGATTGCCGGCGGCTGGCGGCAGGGTACCTCACCTGAGGGGCTGGAGCATTATACCACGCTGGTGATTCAGGCACTGGATTTAGCTGTATTGCTTCCGGTCATGGTGCTAACAGGGGTATTGCTCGTCCGTAGGCAGTCTTACGGTTACCTTCTGGCTCCTGTTGTCCTGGTAAAAGCGGCAACCCTGCTAACCTCTATCTCCTCCATGATGATTGGGATGCTGAGGGCAGGAGTTCATGTCTCCATGGTAGAGTTGATCCTGTTTCCAATCTTCAATCTGGCAGTCATCTGGTGTCTCATTCTTGTACTTCGCAACGCGCAGGAACCCGCACCACCTGCAATCCCATTACCTATAGAATAGAGGCGGACTTCATGAGCAATCGGATCTTGATCGTGTATGCAAGCAAATACGGATGTACTGAAAAAGCCGCTTTACTGCTGCAAGCCAGGCTGGACGGGGCTGAGGTGGTGAATCTGAGATCTGGCAAGTTGCCCGATCTGACTGGCTACGACACAGTAATTTTAGGCGGCTCGATCTACTATGGAAGAATCCGTAAGGAGATGGCTGCATTTACAGCCCAGCACAAGCAAGAGCTTTTAACCAAACGGCTGGGATTGTACATCTGTGCAGGAATGACAGGGGAGAAGGGGGAGCAGGAGCTTAAGCAGGCATATCCCGGGATCATCTACAACAAGGCGCTTGCCAGAGAGATCATGGGCGATGAGATCTACCCGGACCGGATATCTGCGCTGGATAAGTGGGTTATACGTATGGTAAAAGGCAAGGAGCACAAGACAGGAGGCGGGCTGTCCATGGATAAGCTGGAACGCTTCGCGCATACGATGGCGGCAGGCGGGTAGGGTGGAGGAGAACGAAGGTTAGCGGCGATGTAATGAGGTGGAGCAGCAGTATTTTGAAGCGGAAATGTGTTAAATTGAAGGGTGAATTAGGTGACAAGAGTGATAGTAGGACATTGAGAAACATAACACAGATTATGTTAACTTATAGCCAATAACTATAGCGTATCAAAAAGAAAACTCTCAAAAAGAAACACACCAACGCTGCACACCTTAATTACTATATTTCATCATATGAAAAATTCATAATAGTAAAAGCAAAAATACAAGCTCCCCTTCATTACTACGCCTAAACCCAAACCTACATCTAACCTTAGTAACTAACTAAAGGAAAAAGAGAGCTGAACCCCTGCCAAAACAGATCATCGCTGTCAACCCATACGGGCGGGTTACGCATCTGGACTTGTCGTTGATCAGCCAGTACAGGGCTGCGGAGCGGAGCTAGTTGAAGGAAACACGTGGAAAAATGTATCTTTTTTCACCTGTATCAAGGTGGATCTCCTGAAGCAATTGGAAAAACAGCATCTACTGAAGGCGATGTTGCGTATTTGCCGGGAATGCGCCCGAAGAAGTGCCATTTTTCCAATTGTTATCTCAAAAGGGATGATTCGTTCATCAGCAAATGTAGAAAATCCAACTACTTCCGTTCCCCAAACTTCGCTTAGTACCGGGCGGCCCGATACGTGAAGCCTGCATTGGCCAGTTTCTGGCCGGCAGAATCACAAAGCTACTATACCCGCTGTAAGCTGATCTGTCATTTGGAAGGCCATGTTCAGAGACTTCAGCGCATGTCGCAGCGACAGCGTAGAATTTGTTCTGTCCCGGAGGCTCAGGAGGGCGTGGCGCAAGCTTTTGGCATAGGTATCACTCGGAATCAGCGGGATGGCCGCTTGCCCCTCGGAAGTATACGCGGCAAGGCTCGCCTGGATCACCCCATTCGCATCACTGCACTCACGGAACTCCAGCTTCGCCTGCTCGAAATAGGCTTCATACCCGATAGTAAAAGGATAACTCCCCGGCATCTGCGAAGAAACAGTGAGCTGTGCACTCCACTCAGGCTGCAGGAAGGAGGCCAGGACCAGCGCCTGTCCATCCTTGTCACCGGAGGTACCCCAGACCGCAGAAGGTACAGGTGAATCCATCAGCCAGGCGATGAAATCCAGCTCATGAATCATCAGATTGGCAGCGATGGCCGAGAGGCCCAGATCCCCCCAGAGCGGAGCGGTCTCCCGGCGCATACTCAGATGCAGAAGCTTCCCGTAGGTCTCCTCACGAACCGCCTGCTCCAGGTATTCATAGGCATAATCGAATTTGATGAATTGATTGACGAGGATTCTGCGGCCATACCGCTGTTCGGCGTCCAGCAGCTCCCGTCCTTCTTTAGGCTCCAGAACAACCGGCGTCTCGCAAAAAACATGTTTTCCCCGTCTCAGCGCCTCTAACGCATAGGTCTTATGTAGTGAAGACGGCAGACAGATATCCACTACGTCAATCGCGGGATCAGACAAAATGTCCTCAGCATTCATCGTGATCTCTACCCCCAGCTCTTCCTTCAGCTTCAACAGTTTGGCCTCATTTCTCCCGAAGACCACGATCCGGTTCACGAACTCCATTTGCTTGAACAGAGAGGCATGATACGCCCCGAATCCAGTTCCCAATATGCCAATATTCATTTGCAGCAGCTCCTTACATTTGATACATTCATCTTAACGCCCTATTGTTGACAACAGAGCGGCAAGAATAGATGACGAATATGAGACTTGGGGGAGACGCATGCGGCTGCACCGACTGATTGGAATACTTTTACTGCTTGAATCCCGGGGGAAAATGAAGGCCAAGGAGCTGGCCGAAGCGCTGGAAACCTCTGTCCGTTCGATCTACAGGGATGTTGATGTCCTGGCGGAATCGGGCCTTCCACTTGTGTCGGCCACCGGGCCGGACGGCGGGATTTCGCTCATGGAAGGCTATACGGTGAATCTGCGGAGGCTGCATGGGGAAGAGGTAGTACAGCTCTTTTTGACAGGGATGGGGATGCCGGCGGGCGGTTCAGGAGAAACCAGTCTGCTGCTCAAGAGTGCGCTTCTGAAGCTGGAAGCAAGCTTGCCGGCACCCTACCAGGATGATATCCGTACCGCGCAGCGCCGGTTTCTGTTCGATGCTACGCCGTGGTGGAGCGGTCAGACAGCGGTGCCGTATCTTGAGACTCTGCGCACTGCAGTGTGGAGGGGGCGGAAGATTACGGCAGATTACCGTAAGGTGAATGGGGAGAACTCACTGCGGAAGCTTCAGCCCTATGGACTCATCGTGAAGCGTGGGGAGTGGTATCTTGCCGCCTATTGCGAGCGCGCCGGGGATCTGCGGACATTCAAATGCGAACGGTTCACTGCCGTTACTTTGTTGGACGAGACCTATGCCATCCCTGAGCAGTTCTCTCTCCAGGCATACTGGAGTCAAGCAGAGCAAGCCTTCGTTCAGACCAGCAGAGCGCGGGAGTTCTATCCGGTGGTCATCCGTACTCGCGTTAAGAATGAGCAGATATTGCAGGGGCTGGATGTCATGAATACAGAATCTGATGGAGAAGCAAGGCTTGTAACGGTGAATATGTATGATCATAACTCGGCCTGTGCGAGGGTGCTGCCGCTATTGGTTCATGCTGAAATTGTGGGACCGCCGGAGCTGAGAGAGTATGTCAGCAATCAAGTACGAATGTGGGATAAAATGTATAATCACAGTTAGGTAAACATAATCAATATTATGTTAACCTAACTGGCGATCCAAGAGTGACAATAATAAACCCCAGACCTTGCTTGTCAGCAGGTTTGGGGTTTATTGACTTTGTTGAACCGTACCTTTTCCAAACATAAGAGGATAGAATTCAATTACAGAACATTATACGATAAACTGTACAGAGGTTTAGATGTCAGCTTACTTAACAAAAGGAGGACTTGAGATGCTGCAAGGGCTGATCCTACGGTTGAGAAGAAGTAAAATGCGCACCAGACTGCTGCTCTTGTTCACCATGCTGACGCTGCTGCCGTTAAGTGTACAGGGGATGGTGACGTACCGTCATTTCTCCTCCACCTTGAACGAGAAAACAAAGCAATATACAGTGGATGTGGCCGGACAGGCCAACGCCAATCTGGATAGGCTGCTGAAGGATCTGGAGCGGTTGTCGCTGATGCCACTGTATGATGAACAGGTGTTATCTATTCTGGCTAAATACGATGGTCCTATGGGCTCAGGCACATGGGCACTGTCTGATGATTATCAGAAAATGAAGCTATATACCTCTGCACAGGCCTATGACCGACCGGAAATCCGGGGCATTCACCTGCTGAGCAACAGCGGAACCCTGTTCTCCAATGTAGAACCGCTTGCGGTCAACACCTCGTGGGATGCCAGGCATGACGAATGGTTCAGCGCCCTTACGCGGTCGGACGGCGAGTGGATCATTCTTCCTCCGCATCGTCCGTCTTATTATGCCGGAACCGACCCTTCATCTTATATTTCGGTAGCCAGGGTTATCAAGGAACCCAGGACGCTAAGGCGTCTGGGTTACATCCTTATTGACGCTAAGCAATCGGCCTTTGGCTCTGTTTTTGCGAAGCTGAAGATTGAAGAGTCCACGAATCTGATGATCATTGATGGAGATCAGCGGCTGCTGTATGAGCAAAAGCCGGATAACGGGCAGTCGGCCTACGGCCAGCTTATGGGCTCCGGGCGGATTAAAGAGTTGCATGGCGGGGAGCGGGAGAGGCTGGGAGGTACAGATTATTTGTTTATCAGCCATAAGTCCCCGTATTCGGGCCTTTCCATCATCGGTCTGACCCCCATTGGAGTCATGCTGAAGGAATCACGCGCGATGATGATTTTCACGTTATGGCTTGCCCTCTTTTGCCTGGTGACGGTGCTGCTGCTCGCTTATGCGGTATCGTACCGGATTACCCTCCCGCTGGTGGAGCTCAAGAGTAATATGTCCAGGGTGGAGCGGGGAGATTTCAACAAGCGGGTCAGTCCGCTTGGGGGAGATGAATTCGGGCAGCTAGGGCGCGGGTTCAACAAGATGATGGACGAAATCAACCGCCTGTTTCATGAGGTGCTTGTGACCCGCCTCCGGGAAAAGGAGGCAGAGCTGTCCGCCCTGCAGAGTCAGATCAACCCGCATTTTATCTATAATACGCTGGAATCGATCAATATGATGGCCGTCCAGCGCAGGCATGATGAGGTATCGGATATGGTATCCGCACTGGGCAAGCTGCTTCGCTATACGATTGACAAGGCCGGCCGGCTCGTATCGCTGGGAGAGGAAATTGCGTTCGTAGACTCCTATGTGCGTATCCAGCAGATTCGTTTCGGCGGGAAGCTGACGGTGCATAACGAGATTGAAGAAGAAGTACTGCATTTGCGCATACCGAAGCTCACGATTCAGCCGCTGGTGGAGAACGCCATTGAGCACGGGATCGCGGGGCGCGAAGAAGGGACGATCTGGGTGTCAGCGCTGCGTTTTGACAACGAGCTATTAATTACGGTCCGCGACGACGGGAACGGATTAGAGGAGGAGGCACTCACGGAGCTGAACCGGGAGATCGAACAAGATCCCTCCATGGATTCGCTCCGGCGCAGCGAGGAGGAGAGTCTGGGGCTACGCAATATCGGCCAGCGGATCAAGCTGCTGTACGGGGAAGGCGGGAGTCTCACGGTTGACGGAAGTCCGGGGCAAGGGCTGGCCGTGACCATTACAATAACGATACCGGAATCAGGGGGAGAAGAGGATGTATAAAGTGCTGCTCGTAGAGGACGAAATCGTAATTAGACAAGGGATGCGTGAGCTGATTAGCCGGTCGGCGCCCTTTTTTGAGGTGACGGCTGAAATGCCGGGTGGACGGGAAGCGCTGCTGTACTTAAAGTCTGAGCTGCCGGACGTAATGATTACCGATATCCGTATGAAGGAAATGGACGGTCTGGCGCTGGCCGAAAAGGTGAAGTCGATGTATCCCGGGCTGCTCGTCATCATTGTGAGTGGATACGGCGAATTCGAATACGCCCAAAAAGCCATTGAATACGGCGTTCTTCATTACCTGTTAAAGCCGGTAGAACGTCATGAACTGGTTAGTGTGATGGAAAAAGCACGGTTGCTGCTCGATAAGCGTCATGGCATATCTTCCCTGGAACATACGCCAGGCCCGCTGCGGGTGGAGAGCGGGGGAGATACGCGCAAGATCATACGGGATGTTAAGGAATATGTCAGACTGCATATTGACGGTGATCTGCGGCTGCAGACGGTAGCTTCCCATGTCAATCTGAACGCTACGTATCTGAGCCAGCTGTTCAAGGGGGAGGCGGGCTGCAATTATTCAGACTATGTAACCGATTCCCGGATGGAACGTGCGAAATGGCTGCTCAGCCATACCCAGCTCAAAATTTATGATGTCGCCCGGCTATCCGGCCATCAAAGCCCGAAGCATTTCATGCTGGTGTTCAAGCAGCAGACGGGGATGACGGGTGGAGAATACCGCAATCAATTTAATAGTCAAGAATGAAATGTTAGTTAATCTAACGTAAAAACATAAATATAACGAACCATTCCTGTATTTTGGATGATTTCTACACCGGATACGTCTCCTTTATACTAAAAGAGTCATTAAAACTAACATATCAAAGGGGGATATTCATGAAAAAAGCAGGAGCAGTGCTTCTTTCAGCCATGCTGCTGGGTTTAACGGCAGGTTGTGCCAAGCCCACAGCAAGCGGAAATGCTGAGAGTCCCGGGAAACAGGGAGATGTGGAGTTAAAGTTTCTGATGTGGGGCAATCAAGGGCATATGGATGTTTACAACAAGCTGATCAGCCAATTTGAAGCAGATAATCCGGGCATTAAGGTGACCATGGATTCGGTGCCATTCACGGATTATCAGCAGAAAATATCCGTGCTGGCCGCAGGGAAATCCCTTCCGGATATCGCCTGGGTATCGGAGCGGATGATCCCGCAGTTCAAGGCCAACGGGATTCTGGCGGATGTCTCCTCCTTCAAAGACGATGCTTCCTTTAACCTGGATGATTATATTCCGAGCACGCTAGATTTGTTCCGGGACGGGGATCAATTGCTTGGCCTGCCGTTCTCGACACCGCCGGTGGTCATGTTCTACAACAAGACGCTGTTCGATAAGGCGAACCTGACCGACCCGAATACACTGGCCTCCGAAGGGAAATGGACCTGGAAGACCTTCGAGGAATCCGCCAAAGCAATTGCTGTCAAAGACGCTGGGGGCCGGGTATATGGCGCGAACTTCTTCCGTGACTGGAAGACCTGGGCCATTCTGTCTTCGTACGCCTGGTCTTATGGAAGCGGCCCGTTCAATGAGGATCTGACCGCTTTCACCTGGAACGACCAGTACGGCGTGGAGACCCTGGAGCTGCTGGAGCGGATGATGTATAAGGACGAATCCCACCCGAAAGCAGGCGAGCAGATCAGCTTCGATGCGGGGAATCTGGGAATGTTCTTCGACAACTACAGCTATGTCTCGAAAGCGCGTGACATTAAAGGGTTTGAATGGAGCATTGCACCGATGCCGTCCGGCTCCGCAGGCAGTGTTCCGATGCTGGGCCAAGCAGGCTATACGCTGTTCAAGGACAGCAAGCATCCGGAGGAAGCCAAAAAACTGCTCAAGCTGTTCGCCAGCCAGTCAGGCATTGAGGCGACTTCCACTTATTTCGTACCTCCGCGCACATCGGTGCTGAGTTCCGATGCGTTCCTGAATCAGCCGAACAACCCGCCAGCCGAGCACATCGTGCAAGCTGTTATCGATGAAATGCCGAAGGCGCGCATCATTCCAGGCCACATCCGCTGGCAGGATATCGACAATGCTGTGCTGCAAGGCTTTGACCGCCTGTTCGGCCAATCCGCGTCCGCCAAGGACAATATGGCGAAGATGCAGAGCGATGTCGAGGCTATTTTGAAATAAGACTCCGGGCAAGGGTCCGTCAACCGGCGTTCAACAGAGTGCAGCGTCCGGCTTGACGGACCGCCCGAAATGGGGAGCGAAATACAATGGGTAAATTGAAGCGCAGATTGGAGCAAAGCGGCCTGTCCTTGATCATCAGCCTTCCTGCCAATGATATAAGACTGGCAAAGGCAGCGCTTGAGGAAGGCGCCGATGCTTTGAAGGTTCATTTTAATGTCGGCCACCGGGCCAGCGGTACGCATTTCGGTCCGCTTGAGGGCTATGAAGATATTTTTAGCGAGATCCGCTCTACCTTTGACGGTCCCTTTGGGGTAGTGCCCTCAGGCAGCTTAGGGGGTGTGTCGGAAGAAGAGATTAGGCGGCTTGCTCCGCTCGGGTTCGATTTCTATTCGATCTATGCCCATCATCTGCCGTCCTTTATGCTGGAGGATCACAGCTTGGACCGGACCTTTGCCATTAATGACACCTATGATCTCAGTCAGGTCCGGGAAGGGGCGCAGTTCGGGATCACAGCGCTTGAAGCTTCGATTGTACCTGGCAGCGAATACGGGGCGGGTCTTAGCTTCGCAGATCTGCTGAAATACCGGTATTTGGCCGACCATTCCGGTCTTCCCGTCCTGGTGCCTTCCCAGCGTAAGCTGGTTACAGGAGATGTACCGTCCTTGCAGCGCGCGGGAGTGAAAGCGATCATGTTAGGTGCAGTGGTGACGGGCAAGACAGAAGATGAGCTGCGGCGTGCGGTTAGCTCGTTCCGTGGTGCCATAGACAAATTGAGCTAGGGGGCGGTGAATTCCGGCATGAACAGAAAGCTCAAGAGACGAAACAAGGGTCCGCTTGCCCGCGAGGCACAGGTGACCGGATGGCTTTTTATATCGCCAATGCTGCTTGGTTTCACGTTATTATTGTTATTTCCAATGGGGAAAGCGCTCTATATGAGTCTAAATGACTGGCCGCTGCTTGGCGAGCACCGGTTCGTCGGTCTGGATAATTACAAGGATATTGCGGTGGACCCGCTGTTCTGGAAGGTCTTCGGCAATACGGCTTATTTCACTCTGGGTCTGGTGCCGTTTAACATTGTGCTGGCTCTGATGCTGGCGCTGCTGTTATCCCGAAGCCTGAAGGGAATCGGCATCTTCCGTACCGCGATCTTCGTTCCCGTAATGACTTCGCTGATCGTCTGGTCCATCGTCTGGAAGTACATGTTTGCCACCGATTCCGGGCTGATCAATCAGCTCTTGATGCTCTTCAACATTAAAGGGGCAGCTTGGCTGTATGACGAGAGACTGGCGATGCCAGCCGTTATTGTGACAAGTGTACTGAAGAATGTGGGCCTAAATATGGTATTATTCATCGCTGCCATCCAGCAGGTATCGCGTTCGCTCTACGAGGCGGCTGAGCTGGACGGGGCAGGCAAGACCAAAACCTTTTTCAACGTGACCCTTCCCATGATTACGCCAACCGTATTTCTGACCGTGGTGATGACCGTAATTGGCTCGCTGAAGGTGTTCGGCCAGATCTATGTGATGACCCAGGGCGGGCCGAGTAACAGCACCAAGGTACTGGTCTATTACATCTGGGAAAAAGCGTTCAAGCTGTTCCAGATGGGCTACGCTTCGGCGCTTGCATTTGTGTTGTTCTTTGTGGTGTTGATCTTGACTCTGCTGCAGTGGCAGCTGCGAAAGAGGTGGGTATTCAATGAGAGCGATGCCTAGCGCCGGCAAAAAGTGGTCTGTAGCAGGAGTGTATGCTGCATTAACGGCGGTATCGCTGATTATGCTTATTCCGTTTCTGTGGATGCTGTCTACTTCCTTCAAACGGCCGCAGGATATTTTCACCTACCCGCCGCAGCTGATTCCGCCGGTATTTCAGTTTCAGAATTATGTGGATGTCTTTACGCTGATCCCGTTTCACCGCTTCTATTTTAACAGCGTCTATATCTCATTTGTCGTCGTGGCGGGAACAGTGTTTTTCGCTTCGCTGGCCGGTTATGCGTTTGCCAAGATTCCCTTCACCGGAAGAAATGCCGTATTTCTGGTGCTGCTCAGTGCCATGATGATCCCGCATGAAGTGACGGCGATCCCGATGTTCCTGTTCATGCGCGACCTGGGCTGGATTGACACGCATCTGCCGTTGATTCTGTTGCCGATCTTCGGCGCAAGCGGTGTGTTCGGGATCTTCGTCATGCGCCAATTTTTCATCACTGTACCCACGGAGCTTGAGGAAGCGGCGATGATCGACGGCTGCAGCCGGTTCCGCATTTACTGGATGATCATGCTGCCGATTGCCCGTCCCGGGATGGCAACACTGACGATTTTCACGTTCGTGTCCATCTGGAATGAATTCTTCGACCCGCTTATTTTCATTAATACGCGTGAGCTGATGACCTTGCCGCTGGGATTATCGTTGTTTACAGATGAAGTGGGCACTTCCTGGCATTATCTGATGAGCGCCACCGTCATGGCAACCGTGCCGCTGCTGATCGTTTTCTTCATGGCGCAGAAGCGGTTCATCGAGGGCGTAGCTATGACGGGGCTGAAGGAATAGCATACCAGAAAGGAATAACATACCAGGAAGGAATAACATACCAGAGAGGAGTAGATGATATGAATCCTGCAATAGAGGCAGATGTCGTTGTTGTAGGGGGAGGCCCGGCAGGAATCACGGCGGCTATTGCCGCCGGACGGCTGGGGGCGCAGACGGTGCTCATTGAACGATACGGGTTCGTAGGCGGAATGTCTACCGCTGCTATGGTCTATCCTTGGATGACCTTTCACACAGACTCAGGTGAACAGGTCATTAAGGGCATCGCCCAGGAAATTGTAGACCGGCTGCAGGCCAGCGGCGGTTCGCCGGGCCATCTGCGGGATACGGTCGGCTTCGTGCATACGCTGACGCCGTACCATCCTGAGATTTATCAGGTGGTAGCTACAGATATGCTGCGCGAAGCCGGGGTGAAGCTGCTGCTGCACAGCTTTGTGGATGAGGTGATGACCCGTGACGGCGTCATTGAACATGTCGTCGTGACTAACAAATCTGGACGCACGCCTGTTACGGGGCGTATCTTCGTGGATTGCAGCGGAGATGCCGACGTAGCCAAGCTGTCCGGGGCCGAAACGCTGCAGGGCCGGGAGGGGGATAACCGTTCCCAGCCGATGACGATGAAGTTCAGAATGCGCGGCGTTGATTTGCATAAGGTGAAGGCATATATGATCAGCCATCCCGAAGAGTTCTACAGCAAAACGCCGATTGCCGAGCTGCCGGACCTGCCGCTCACCGGGGTAAGCGGATTCTACTCGCAATGGAAACGTGCTGAGGTACCGATCAACCGTGATCAGGTTTTGTTCTTTGCCGGTCCGGCAGACGACGAGGTGCTGATCAACTGCACCCGCGTCCAGGGGCTGGACGCAACGAGCGCAGAGGATCTGACCTTGGCGGAACAGGAGGGCCGCAAGCAGGTTCTGCTCATGGCTGAGTTTCTGAAGCGCGACGTTCCGGGCTTCGAACGGACCTCGATCTCAGCAGTTGCGCCACAGATCGGCATCCGCGAATCGCGGCGGATCAAAGGCTATTACCAGCTGACCCAAGAAGATGTCGTAGAAGGCCGGAAGTTCAGTGATGTCATTGCCCGCAGCGGCTACCCGATCGACATTCATGATCCGTCCGGCAAGGGGGTAACAGCCTCCTTCATCGCCGGAGACGGCGCGTACGATATTCCGTACGGCTGTCTGCTATCCGCCAATGTGTCCAATCTGCTTGCCGCAGGCAGATGCATCTCGACTTCGCACGAAGCGCTGGCCACGACCCGCTTGACACCAAGCTGCATGGCTACGGGCCAGGCAGCCGGAACAGCGGCAGCGCTCGCGGCTGCCGCAGGGGTGAAGCCGCAGGCGCTCGATATTCCGCAGCTGCAGGAGCAGCTGAAGCGGGATGGGGTTGTATTGTAGAGCTATGGAGCGGGAATGTAATCGAAAAACCGACCACATTGGGCACTGGGAGGGTCCATGGGCGCTTTAGTTGCAGTATAATCATTATTTAGCAACATAACAAATATTATGTTAACTAATTGATTATTAGAGACGATCACAAAAGTTAAAAACAATGATAAGTATATATCAATAAACCCCACCCCCGCTTCACAGCAGGTCTGGGGTTTATCTTAGTCTCAAATACCTCAAGCACCAAGCTCACGCTGTGCACTTGCTTCGGCGGCTTCGCGGATGCGAAGTCTTTTATGCGCGGTAATCAGGAAAGGAAGACCGAACGCGGTGGTCAGCGCAAGCGGTACGAATACAGCGGGCCCGTTCAGAACGCCGAAATGATCCAGCAGCAATCCTCCGAGAATAGGCGCCATGACGCTGCCTATATTATTGAAGCCAATCGTACCGAAGTAAGTGCCTTTCCACTCCGGCTTGGCAATCCGGTCGATCAGCATATCCATCATCGTGAAGAGCAGGACTTCCCCGATAGTGAACAGAACCACGCTGAACATCAGTAGGGGTACCCCTCCAGGCATCCCGAACAGCAGCAGACTAAGGGCTACGCAGACATTGCCCAGAATCAGCGGGATAATTGGCGGGAACTTGCTGGCTGTACGCACAATAGGATACTGAACGACCAGCACCGTCACTGCATTAAGCGACAGCATATAAGAGAAAACTTGGCTGCCATTGCTGAAATGGGGGTTCATCGCGAGGTACTGCGCCAGTGTAGAGCTGAAATGGCCATACCCGAGTACGCAAAAGATGGTTCCCAGCAGAACGGGCAGAAATACCTTATCCCGGCCGGTGACTGCGAGCGCATCCAGCAGCTTCGGGGTCCGGGCTTCTCCATGCACAGGCAGGCTGGCACGGTGGACCGAGAATTGCAGGAAGAGAACAAGGCCATAGGCGATATAGACGATCCCGGCGATCATGAACGGGAAGGTGGACTTGGCGGAGCCGAGCTGGAGGCCGATAATCGGGCCGAAGACCACACCCAGATTTACTGCCGCATACCGCAGATTGAAGACCAGCAGCTTCTGTTCCGGCGGGGTAATATCCGACAATAATGCCCGTGAAGTCGGTTCAAATACGGCGCGGCACAGTCCGTTGAGCGTGTTCACCAGGAAGAAGACCCACAGATGCTGCGCTGCGGCGAAGCCGAAGAATACGCAGGCCCAACCGAACACAGAGACCAGCATGACGATCCGGCGCCCGATCACATCCGAGATATAACCGCCGTAGAAGCTAATCATTACCCCTGCCAACGAGCTGACGGCCACCGTGAACCCGGTCTGGGTAGCGGACGCGCCAAGCACCTGCGTGAGATAAATAGAGAGAAAAGGAATACTCATTGAAGTAACCAGCCGGCCGAACATCGTTCCGATGATGATGGTCCAGGCCAGCGGGTGAATGTGGCGCAGATGTTGTTTCATTTGAATCCCCGTCTCCTAGTCCATGTTTTTGATTATGAAGCATGCTTCATATCGAATGATTATGTATAATTGTATAGAACAAAGGGGGAAGTAAAAGTGTAAGGTTTATATGTAACTTTTCACCTTTTAAAAGGAGATTGAGATTATGGACACCAGCAGCACGCATTATCTCTGTTTGGCCGCAGCCCTGGCTCCCGTATATAGCCTCCAGCAGCCGATTCCGGTGACGATTGAGCAGTTGACCGGTATCCTGTGCTGCACACCGCGCAATGTGAAGTTTATTCTGCGGAAGCTGGAGGAGCAGCAGCTGATTGCCTGGATACCTGGGAGAGGGAGAGGGAATCACTCGCTAATGACTTTTTTACGTCATGTGGATGAGGTGCTGGAGGAGAGATTTCAGGAGCTGGTCAACAAAGGCCGGATTAAGCCTGCCATCGAATTGATTGGTCAATACCCGGTTAACGAGCCGCTCAAAGAACGCCTGCTGGCGGTTCTAGATAAGCAAATGGGCTTCTGGAGCGAACCCGGCTCCACTTCCGGGCAGGAGGTGCTGCGGATCTCCCGTAACCGTGCGATGGAAAAGCTGGACCCGGCTACCGTATACACCGCTTTTGAGACCTATTTGCTGGGGCATATTTGCAGTACCTTGATTACCTATGATGCACAGAACGGGGTTTTCCTGCCGGGGCTGGCCCACACGTGGGAGGCTAACGAGAGCAGTACGAGTTACCTGTTCTATCTGCGCAAGGGGGTGCGCTTCCACCACGGCCGCATGATGACTTCCCGGGATGTAAAAGAAACCCTCCAGCGTCTGATCGGACTTAAAAGTCCGGCGATCTGTCATTTTGAGGATATCAAGCATGTGGAGCTGGAGGGGGATTACGTTATCCGGTTTGATCTGGTGCAGCCTAATTTCTTCTTCCTGCATCTGTTCAGCTCGATCTATATGTCGATTGTTCCGTACGATGTGGATTTCGCCGCGCATCCGGTCGGCACGGGGCCCTATCAGGTAGTGGATCTGAGCCAGGATGTGCTTGTACTCAGCGCTTACGATCTTTACTACGGAATCCGCCCACTGCTGGACCGGGTCGAGATCTGGTACCTGCCGCATTTGGCCTCGGGGGTACGTCAATATCAGCTGACGGGTGCCAGTACCAGTCTGAGCAGTGTGGCCGCAGCAGAGGAGGGGAGGAGCCACAGTATCGATTATCCGGCTGTCGGGTGCAGATACCTTCTGTTTAATTTTCGAAAAGAAGGCGTACACCATCATCCCGCAGTCCGGCAGGCCATGCGTATTCTCTACAATCAGCTCGCGCTGATCCGTGAGCTGGGAGGCAACCGGATTATGCCGGCAGACAGCTTCCTTCCCTGGCAGAGCAGTAAGCGGGAGTTCGTAGAAACGTTATTAGAGGAAGCGAAGGTGCTGCTTCAGGACGGCGGATACAGAGGAGAGGTAGTGAAGCTGGCCTACCGGCCCTGTAAAGAGGATCGGGATGAGGGAATTTGGCTGCAGGAGCGCAGCAGGAAGATTGGATTACAGCTTGAGCTGTATCCTTTAGCAGATTATGAACTGCCGGACTTGGTGAGCCATGCGGATCTTGTGATCTGCGAAGAAGTGCTGGAGGATGACTGGCAGTGGGGGATGATCAATTATTTTCGCAATGAGTCCAATTATCTGCATCACCTGCTGCTGGACAGCCAGAAATCTGAGCTCACAGAGGTGCTAAAGCCTTTCGCCCGGTTGGCCGCCGGGGAGAGGGCAGAGGTGCTGGAGCTGGCCGAAGGCAAGCTGCGTGATAACGGATGGGTACTGTATGGCTGTCACATGAATAAAAAAGCGCAATTAAGTCAGAATCTGTTTGGTCTACAGGCTGGCTCCTTCGGATTTCTGGATATCTCCAAGCTGTGGGTGAAATCGGGGTTTCAGTAATTTGTCTCTAGCCGACTTGCTTAATTGTGAAACGGCTGCTGTCATGAAGGGCAAGGCAAGCAGCCGTTTCTTTGTGCTTGATGCTGGCGGTTAGCGTTATGCTAATGCCCCTGAATTCGCAGAAAGTCGGCGCGAGGCGGGAATGAGGGGCATTAGTTCAGACCGCTTGCTGCTGCTTGCCGTCACATTTTTTGCAGACTGTCAGCTTCTCACCCGCCGGGCCCTTGCCGAAATACAAAAGCTTGATTCGGGTGCTTCCGCAAATCGGACAGGTGCCCCTGGCCCGCGAGGGGGTAGTGTAAAGTGCTTTGCCACGCTTATTTTTGGACATGTGAGTTCCCACTTTCATCAGTAATACTCTATCCTATGCCTTATTTAGCTAAAAAATCATTCGAAGGAGGGCATTATGAAAAAGCTTGTCATCGTAAACGGAACCATGGGAGTCGGAAAAAGTACGATTGTCAGTAAGCTATATAAAGAATTACAACATTCGGTGTGGCTTGATGGAGATTGGTGCTGGCAAATGAACCCTTGGAAGGTTACCGAAGAGAACAAAACTATGGTAATGAATAACATTCATTATATACTCAATCAGTACCTTGACAATTCTATGTTCGAGTACGTATTCTTCTCTTGGGTGATTCATAAGGAAAGTATATTAGAGGAAATTCTTGCAGGCTTAAAGGGAAAGGGATATGAGCTAATAAAAGTTACGCTAATGTGTTCTGAAGAAGAGTTAATAAAGCGTATGCGTCAGGATGGAAGAAGCGAGAGTGAAATCGAGAATAGCATCAACCGGTTAGAGAACTACAAAGAACTGAATACACATAAGCTGAATACGAATGGGAAGGATGTGGATGCAATCATAAAGGAATTTCTACCTATAATAAGAGATCTCAAATCAACAGAGGAGGACAAATGAATCCATTATCTTTTACCCTTTGGAATGATTTGGAGCGGTTTGAATGGGGAGACTATAGCGTCCGCACGGGAAGCTATAAGGGCCGTCAAGCGGCATATCTCGAACAAGCAGGTTCCGCCGTGTTTCTTCGCGAGGACATTACTTTTCCCTGCTATCGTCTTCAAGCTGAGGTTGCGATTCCTGGAGAAATAGGTTTTGTTGGACTTCTATTCGGTGCTAAAGATGCCTGTAATTATGAGCTGGTCTATCTGGCTCCAATCGAAATTCAATACGACCCCGTTATGAATGGCTCAATGACCTGGCAAATTCACAATGGCCCTAAGTATCAGAAGCCGTTACCCAATACGACGGGGAAATGGGTGAATTTTGCCGTGGAGGTGCAGCCGGAAGGTGCAAGGGTCTATATGGGTGAAGATTCCGCTCCTCAACTGGTGATTCCTAATCTTCAGCACGGAGTTCCTGCCGGAAGGATAGGGTTCTGGGGATTCGCCCCTTGTTACATACGCAATCTTGTCATCGAAGAAATACAACCAGCCCCAATCCCGCGAAGGGAAACTGATCTAAAGCAGCTGTCCGCCGATACCTTTGTAACCGAATGGATGGTTTCTGCAACAACTGGGGACGACTGGAATAAAGCCGTTGTAGAAGAAAATGGAATCCTGAACTTCAATCGCCGCTTCACTGCTAAGCAAGGGAGTGTGGTGCGGGCAAGAAGTACCTTTCATCTTGCTGAAGAAGCAGAGAGTTATATAACGCTCAGTTTCAGTGACCAAGTGCATTTGTGGGTTAATGAAGAAGAAATCTACCAAGGAACCTGGTGTTGGAATCCTCCTGTGAGTGATGGGCGTATCTATTCAGATTATGCCAGGGTGCCTGTTCAGTGGAAAGCCGGAATGAACACCATTTACGCCGAAGTGATGAACACAGAGCAGTTTGGCTGGGGACTTTGTGTACGAACAGGACTGTCCAACATGGATTACATAACTGAAGAGGCTGAATGAATTCATACTGAATCAACAAATCATATTTGTTCAGCAGAAAAACGGCCCTTTCTACTCTAAAAAAACAGCGTATAACATAAATTATACGCTGTTTCACTTCAGATCGACTTTTATATGTCTTCTCGCACTAGTTGTCACCTTAAATAGAGTGCTTTTAGTAGAATAATATATTATTAATGGTATTATAATCCATGTAAAGAGTATTGCAGAGAATGTGTCTGTTCTTTCTCCTCTTCGGATTGGAACCCATGCTATACTATTTAAAAAAACATTCGCTGGAGGGAGTCCATTGATTCAAAGCAGCAAGCAGCATAAATGGAGATCAGACAAGCTGGCTCATCTGGGATCATCAATCTTTGCCGAGGTGGCTGCCTGGAAGTCGGAAGCCCGGCAATCGGGACTTAACATCATCGATCTTGGAATTGGCAGTCCGGACCGGGGGCCTCTGCCCGGGATTCGTCAGACATTAAGCGATGCGGTACTGCGGGAGGATAGCTATGCTTATCCGTCGTCCAAGGGAAGTGCGGCGTTCCGTAATCAGGCGGCGAGATGGATGCAGTGGCGATTTGGCGCGGAGGTAGATCCGGAGGAGGAAATCGTCTCCCTGATGGGATCGCAGGATGGACTCTCGCATCTGGCCCTGGCCATCTGTAATCCCGGCGATCTGGCGATTGTGCCGGACCCTGGTTATCCCATTTATTCAGGGGCGCTCGCCATAGCAGGGGTTAGGTCTTGGATGCTGCCTCTCTTGGAGGAGAATACGTTTCGGCCGGATCTGGACAGTATTCCTGAGGAGGTCTGGCGCGAAGCGGCTTTTATCCTGCTCAGTTTTCCCGGCAATCCAATTTCGGTTACGGTGAATCTGGCATATATGGAGCGGCTTGTGGAGCTTGCCCGTAAGTGGGATGTGCTGGTTGTGCATGATCTGGCGTATTCAGAGATGGGGTTCGATGGATATCAGCCGATCAGCATCCTCCAGGTGCCTGGGGCGCGGGACACCGCTGTTGAATTTCATTCCTTCTCCAAAAGCTTCAACATGGCTGGCTGCCGCATCGGCTTCATGACGGGTAATGCTCAGGCCGTCGGGGCGCTGCGGGAGCTGAAAAGCAATGTAGATTACGGCGTCTTCGAGCCGATTCAGGAAGCGGCGGTTGTCGCGCTGGAGCAAGCGATGGTCTCCGGGCCAGAACAAGGAGTGGCTTCGCTATATGAGCGGCGGCGGAATCTTGTGGTAGAGGCGCTACACATTGAAGGTTGGGCGGTACCCTCGCCGGAAGCTACTATGTTTATTTGGGCAAGACTGCCGGATGCCTATGGAAGTGCAGGAGAAGCCGGAAGTTCGCGCCGCTTCGCGCATGATCTGCTGCAGAGAACCGGAGTAGCGGTCATTCCGGGAGATGCTTTTGGCAGCCAAGGGGAAGGGTATGTGCGGATCGCACTGGTTGAGGAAGAAGAACGCCTGTTAGAAGCCACCCGGAGGATCGGGGAGTTTCTGCGTTCAGGCAAGTGAGGTTGAAAAGTGCCACAGAGTAACATAATCAATATTATGTCAACCTATATAATTCGCTGATCTGAATTCGGGGTAATAAGGATCAACTACAGTTATTCAGGAGGTTGACCTTATGGGATTTAACATTGGAGGCTTAGGCGATAAAATACAAGGAGTAGTCGGTTCCCTTAAAGAAGGACGTGCCTACGAGCTGCTGCAGAAATTACCGCTGGACAAGCTGCCTGTCGAGCAACTGCTGCAGAAGCTGCCGCTGGAGCAGCTGCTATCAAGTTCTTTTCTGCAAAAGTTCACTCCCTTCGAGTCCTTGAAGGATCTGCTGCAAAAAGGAGGATTCTCTGCCGGCTCGGCAGAGGAGATAAAATCGCTCCCGCAGGGTCAGCTCGATGAGCATGTATCGAAGACTACTTCCTTCAGTTCACTGAAGGATATGCTGATCAAAGCAGCGGAGTTCTATTCCCAGCGGAAATAAACGGACCGAAGGTTGTTCTCAATCGGACTGCTGCCGGTTCCGGCAACCTCATATATGTAATCAAGCCCGCACTGGAATTCTCCGGTACGGGCTTGAATTTTTTGAAATATAAGAATTTATATGTTTTACACGATAAATTATCCTTCTATTTCTCGCTGAAACGGTACCGTCCTTTAAAAGGACGGCAAAGCCGTTTCCGCTTGGATAACGATATATTCTAGTAACTTAGTGCTTCAACCAAGCTGTTGCCAGCAGCAAAGCTCCTTGGTTAGCCTTAGTGCCTGCCAGCGCGTTCAGCATCACGAAATCGTGGATAATGCCTTGGAAACGCACAGCCGTAACGGGAACGCCTGCTTCGCGAAGCTTATTCGCATAGGCCTCCCCTTCATCACGAAGCACGTCGGCTTCACCTGTGATAATCAGGGCTTCCGGCAGACCGCTAAGCTGGTCCAGACTGGCCCGTAGCGGAGAGGCCGTAATCTGTGCCCGCTCCTCAGGATCGGTGGTATATTGATCCCAGAACCATTTCATCCCTTCGCGCTGGAGGAAATAGCCTTCCGCGAACTGATGATACGATTCGGTATCGAAGGAAGCATCTGTAACCGGATAGAAAAGCAATTGCTTAGAGATAGCCGGACCGCTGCGTTCTTTGGCCATCAGGGTGATGGCAGCAGTCATGTTGCCGCCGACACTGTCTCCGGCCACACTCAGTCTGGTTGCATCCAGTCCGTACATGGAGCCTTCACGGGTAATCCATTCCAGGACCGCGTAGATTTCTTCAATGGCTGTAGGATATTTGGCTTCCGGGGACAGGCTGTATTCCGGGAATACCACGGCAGCGCCCGTACCCACAGTCAGCTCGCGGATGAGCCGGTCATGCGTGTGGCTGTTGCCGAATACCCAGCCTGCTCCATGAATATAGAGAATCACCGGCAGGGAAGTGCCGGAAGTTCCTACTGGACGAACAATGCGGACCTTCACTTCACCGCCGGGGCCGCCGGTTACGGTCAGATCCTGAAGATCTGCCTCGGGTTTTTCGATATCGTCAGCCTGCACGGTGTTGACCGTTTCGCGGCCTTTTTCCGGACCCAGATCGGTCAGGAAGGGAGGCTTGGCATTATCATCGGCGAATTTCTGAGCTGCTGGTTCAAGAATCACTCTTTTATAATCAGACATAGGTTACAGTCTCCTTCTTCTAGCAGATTAGGTCTAGCTCTCCTCATCCATAACCGCCTGACAAGTTTCTGAAACGTAAAGCGAACGGATAGCCCGGGTCAAAGCGTATATCCAGTATGAAAGGGGGAAGCGAGCGTGAAGGATTATCCCATCACAGAACAACAGGCCAAGGACATGTTTGAAGTACACTCCTCTTATATTTATGGGATTGCCCTTATGATGACCAAGCAGCGGGTGCTGGCCGATGATATTACCCAGGAGACTTTTCTGCGTGCTTTTGCAAAATACCATTTGTACGATCCCTCCAGGCCGCTTCGGCCTTGGCTGTACCGGATTGCCGTCAATACGTCCCGTAATCTGTTACGCAGGAAGACGTGGATACAACTGCTGGCGGGCGTTCCTATAGAGGGAAAAGAGCACTCCGCCGAGAGCTTCGCTCTGCATAGTGAGAATCAGCTGGAATTATGGCAGGCGGTCAGCCAACTGTCCGCGAAGCTGCGCGAAGTGATCACCCTGCACTATTATGCCGGATTATCGCTTCCAGAAACCGCAGAGGTATTAAGTATTCCGCTGGGAACCTGTAAATCCAGGCTTCATGCGGCACTGCGCAAGTTGAGAGAATGCGGTGAACTTGACCCCTGCGTGCTGATGATGAAGGAGGGTCTTAAATGACGACAGCTAAGGACAGGCTGGATGTTGAATCTGAGGCAGTAATCGTACAATTACAAAAGGAAGCTGAACACATGATACACAGTATGCCTTCTTCTGTTCATTTTGATGAATTGTGGCAACTACATACAGGAGGAGTAAAGCAAGCTCCAAGGGGCAGACACCAGTTATCATCGTACAAGAAGTGGATCATCAGTGTCACAGCTGCGCTGACGGTTACAGCCGGATCAATTATTGGGATCGGATTCATCTCGCCCACGGTAGCAGAGGCGCTACGCGTCATTCCGTTCTTCGATTATCTGTATGCCAAAGGTGTGTACACAGCAAACCTCAAAGTTATAGAGCAGAAGCAGCTGAGCAGTCCCGTGGGCCTTGAGGCCAAGGATCGGGGGATCACTTTTGAGATGGCAGAGGTGTATTATGACGGTGTTCAATTGGTGCTTAATTACGAAGTGACTTATCCGGCGTCCTCACCGCCGATTTCAGAGAAGGACGCGGAAGTCTACTATGAACTACATCTGAGAGGCCACGAACCGCAGTCTATTTACACGCATGATTTTACGATTACAGGAGATCACACCTTTGTAGGGACCACCCGGCAATCTTTTGGAGATAAGGATCTGCCCGGGCAGTTGACACTGGACATGACCATTAATGCAATCGGAGTCACCAAAGGAAATTGGGATCTCACCATCCCGCTGGATGCAAGTAAGAGTGCAGCGCTGACTTCAACCGTGTATCCCAAAGATCTAAATTTCACTTACAAGAAGTCATTATATACGCTGGAGAAGCTGACCCTTGGCCCAGTCAATACACAAGTGATTGTGCGGAATCTGTACCCTCGTGATCAGCTGAACGTTATACTCCAGGATGATATAGGAACCTTGTACACGGATCAGGGAGGAGGCGCAACCAATGATTATTACTACTTTAACTTCTCACCGCTAACAGTGCTAAATCCTAAGCCAGCCCATGTGACCCTGATCGTTATTGAACCACTAGAGAATGGAGCAGTGAAGCAGACAGAGGACCGCCAGCGTCTGAATGGATCATTTCCTATAACCCTGAAGGGCAATGAAGGAGGAACGGTGAAGGTGACTTCCATTGATTATGAGGAGAAGCAGACGGTTGTATATTATGAGGCCAGTCAGGTGATGAGCCAGATCACTTCACTTTACTTAGAGGAGAAACAGGGACATCCAATCTTCCCCAAAGGACAGCCGGTGCGTATTAGCCGGGATAAATTAGCCTTTAAGCTGATTTTTCCGCCCGTACAGTCCTCCGATAAACTTGAGATTATGGCCCGGTACTTTTCCTATCCGGAGGATATACAGCAATTCCGTCTGCGGATTCCGGTTCAGTGGACCCCATAGCTGCTGAAATTCATCGCCTATAAAAGAAATGCTGCGCCTGTCCTGCCATGGATGGGCGCGGCCTGTTTGTGTTGGAAGGAAGTGACTTTAAATTCCCCTCACGGCTCCCCCACACGCCTTACCCCGTATCTCAAATAGTCCACCCCGGCAAAGACCACCGTAATCAGCAGCGGGTAGAGGATCGCCCAGCCTGTAAACGGGAACACAGCCAGTGTGGCGGCAAAAGAAATGAAGCTGATCGTTACGCCCGTACGGCTGCCGCGCAAGAGGCGGATTCCGGCGGCGCAGCCTCCGATATAGGTAAGAATGAAGGTGGCGTTGGGGAAAGTGATCAGCGTGGTTATCGAGAGTGCTCCGCTGCCGTAGAGCGACAATATCAAGGTGAAGCAGAGCGTTAGGAAGCCGATTGCCCCCACAGGCGTCTGATAACGACTCGATAAAAGGCCCATCCAGCCCGGAGCATAGCCTTGCCGGGACAAGGCATAAGCCACGCGTGAAGCTGCGCCTGCATAGGCAATGATTGTCGCCGTGCAGATGAAGAGACCGGTAAGCCCGGCGATGAAGCCACCCCATGCCCCCAGCGGCTGGCTGATGATCCAGAGCAGGGAGCTATCTGCCCCGCCGTGCAGATAGCTCTGCGTACCTACGGTAGCAAGTGCCGAGAGGAAATACAGGATGCCGACAATGATGGCCGCGATGGTTACACCCTTGACCGCAGCCCGTTCAGGGTCCTTGAACTCTTCGGACAGATGCGAAACAGCTTCCCAGCCGATGAAGCACCAAAAGAGGATAGCCGCCGCCTGCCCGACACTCATCCAGCCATGCGGCGCAAATGGAGTGAAGTGAGCACGCTCCATCCCCGGAAGCGCAGCGGCAAAAGAGAAGACCAGTACGGCAATAATTGCAATCACCACAGCGATCTGTACTTTACCGGCGACCTGCATACCAATCCAGTTCGTTAGAAGTCCAATCATCAGCATCCCGGCGGCAAGAGCGATTCTCGCCGGATCGCCCCAGCCCATCGCTGCCGTCATATATCCTGCACCAGTCAATGCGGCGACTGGCGCGCCGATCGGAACGGACATCAGGAAGAACCAGCCGACCAGGGCCCCGGCCTTCGGCCCGAAGGCTAGTGTAACGAAATGGGAGACGCCCCCGGCGTTAGGGAACTTGGCAGAGAGCAGGCCCATGGATAAGGCAAGCGGAAGAATGAGTAAGGTCATGAAGCCCCAGGCCAGCAGCGAAGCAGGGCCGGCTATCTCGGCTGCCAGTCCGGGTACAATCAATACCCCCGAGCCAAGGACGGCTCCGATGTATAAGGCGATTGCCTGAGGCATGCCGATGGTACGCCCTAAAGAAGTGTGTTTCTTCATATGTATAATCCCGCTTTCCTTGTATTTAGTTATAGAGTATCAGATAATAGATCCATTGGAAAAACGGAATTATCAAATAACATCCATTCGAAAAACCGATGGATCAAAGGAGGTCCGCCATGGAATCTAAGCATCTGTTCACCTTTCTCGTTGTGGTAGAGACCGGCAGCTTCACCCGCGCTGCGCAGAAGCTGGATTATGCCCAGTCCAGCATTACCGCTCAGATACAGGCGCTGGAAGCAGAGCTGGGGCAACCCCTGTTCGACCGGATCAGCAAAAAGATTATGCTTACCGATGCAGGCCGCCGCCTGCTGCCGTATGCTCAAGAAATCTCCAAAATGCACACGATGGCTGAGAATGCCCTCCGCTCTGAGAGCGAAATTGCCGGTTCGCTGCGGATTGGCGCACCGGAATCCCTGGCGGCCTTCAGGCTTCCCGGCATTATTAAGGATTTCCGCAGCCGTTATCCGCAGGTGCAGATTACCCTGAAGCCGGGGGCCTGCTGGGAGCTGACCGAATTCATCCGCTCCGGGGAGCTGGATCTGGCCTTCCTGCTGCAGCCGGAAACAGAGTATAAGGATATGTACTGTGAGACGCTGATCCATGAAGCTATGGCTCTGGTGGCTCCGCTGGATCATCCGCTGCTGGAGCTTGCTGAAGTGGAGCCGCATCAGTTGAAGAACGTAACCATTCTGCATACCGAGGCGGGCTGCACCTACCGCACCTTGTTTGAACGTCATCTGAACAGCCACGGCGTCTTTCCTGATCCGAAGCTGGAGTTCTGGAGCATTGAAGCGATCAAGCAGTGCGTGATGGCCGGTCTCGGCCTCTCTTTTCTGCCGCAGATTACGGTGAAGCGCGAGCTGGCGGAAGGCAAGCTGGGCCGGCTGAACTGGAATGACCAGTCGCAGCGGGTAGCTACCCAGATCGCTTACCATAACAAGAAATGGAAGTCTCCTGCGTTCAGCGAGTTCCTCGGAATGGTAGAGAAGCATGCTGCCGGATGGAGAGAAGCTGCTGCGGAGGAATGATATAATAGTTGTACTTAAGAGGGAGGGGGACAGATCATGAACGAGCTGGAACTAACATACGAAGAAGAGCTGGAGGCTTTCCTGATCTGGATGAAGGATGCCGGTTATACAGCACACACCCAGAAATCCTACCTTGCCGATGTGCGGGAATTCTTGGACAGCCTGAACGGCAGGGAGCTGGGGACGGTCAAAAAGCTTCATGTGGTGTCCTACCTGACTTCGGTCCGTGAGCGGGGAGTCAGCGATTCCACCCGTAACCGCAAGCATGCCTCGGTCAACTGTCTGTTCAAGGCATTGTCGGAGCTGGAGCTGTTATCTATTAACCCGGCGGCAGGAATCAAGAAATCCAAGACCGACAAAAACCGTGAGCCGGTCTATCTGGAGGAGCAAGAGCTGGAGCGGTTCCTCTCGGCGGTTGACGGCAAGTACAGAAGCCGCAATCTGGCGGTCTTCCTCCTTATGTCCTACATGGGGTTGCGGGTAGGGGAAGTACATACGCTGAATTTGAGTGATTATAATGTAGACAGACGTTCCCTGCGGGTCTTCGGCAAAGGGCGCAAATGGCGGGGCATTCCGGTTCCGGAGGATGTAGCCCCTTATCTCGATCAGGCGATTGCCGACCGGCTGGTCCCTTGGCGCAGCCAAGAGGAGGCCATGTTCATCTCGCAGAAGGGCCGCAGACTGTCGATCCGGGGAATTCAAGGCATTGCTGCGGATACCTTCAGCCGCTTCCAGAGTGAACTGCCCTCTTCCCAGCAGCGTACCTATTCGAGCCATAAGCTGCGGCATTCATTTGCCACCATGCTGCTGCGAAAGGGTGCGGATCTGCGGACGGTGCAAGAGCTGCTGGGTCACTCGTCCATTCAGACAACTACAGTATATACGCATATCACGAGCCGGGAGAAGGAAGAGGCGATGTCCCGACTGCAAATCAGCAGCGCTGATAAGCTAAGCGGCAGCCTGTAATCTGCCTGTCCAGCATTCATATCACTTGAACTATGAACTTTTGTTCATACCCTAACGCATAAATTACATGGAATGTGCATTTTTAGGATGACAACTTGTCTATGAATTGCTACCATGAGAAAGGGAAAAACGGATTGTGAAATCAACCGCATAATCACTTTAGTCGCTTAACGCGTCTTCGCGGCTTGTAAATGCTTGGATGCTTGGATGTCAAAAAAAGGCCGCCAATCCTGCGGATTGGCGGCCGGCTTGTTTCGGCTGAAATTATAGCTCCAGCTTGGCAATTTCACTCTTGAGCTTGTCAGCGGACTGCTGGAATAAGCTCTGTTCTTCTTCGCTGAGCGGAAGATCCAGTACCTCACGCACCCCGGAGCGGTCCACAACACACGGAGCGCCGAGGAACACATCGGAGACGCCGTTGTAGTTGTTCAGCAATGTGGATACATTCAGAACGGAGCCTTCATTGTTCAGGATGGACGCTACAATGCGGTCCAGTGCGAGCGCGATGGCGTAGGAGGTCGATCCTTTGGCATCGATAATCTCGTAAGCGGCATTCTTCGTATCCTCGAAGATTTCTTTGCGTTCGGCTTCATCGAAGCCCAGATCAATCCCGGCGACATTGGCGAGACTCCAGACCGGCAGCTCGGAATCGCCATGCTCCCCGATGATCTGTCCATGAATGCTGCGCGGATCAATCTCCTTATGCTTTCCGATCAGGTACCGGAAGCGGGCGCTGTCCAGTACCGTTCCTGAGCCGATAACCCGTCTGCGGTCGAAGCCGCTGATCTTCAGGGTAGCGTATGACAGGATATCGACCGGATTAGTCGCAATCAGCAGGATCGCATGATGGTTGTATTTCGTGATTTTCTGAATGATATCTTTGAAGATCGAGATGTTCTTGCGGAGCAGGTCGATCCGGGTTTCACCAGGCTTCTGGGAGGCTCCGGCTGTGACGATAATAATGTCGGCTTCGCGGCAATCCTCATAGGTACCGGCCCATAGCTTCACGCCTCCTACAAAAGGCATACCATGGTTCATATCCAGCGCTTCACCAAGCGCCTTCTGGTGGTTCACATCGATCAGAACAAGCTCGGGCATGCGCTTACGCAGCAGCAGCGTATAGGCTGTAGTGGTTCCGACTGCACCGGTACCGATGACTACAACACGATTGGGCTTAAATGGGGCCATGGTTAAATCTCCTCCAGCATTTGTATTTTGGTAGTATAAGGAAGGCAGAGCCATTCCACTTGCTGTCCAATCTAATCCATCATAATCGCTAGGGATAGTGTTTTCAAGCTGTCCGCTTTTCATCCATTACCCGAAATAGGGTAAGCTAACAAAAGTTTTTCTATTATCCACTCAACCACTTGACAGGAGCGAACTGAAGTATGGATTTATTCCGCAAAAAACCGCTGGCCATTCCCCAGAATGCCGGAGCGGAGAAGCTTAGCAAGACACTGGGCGCCATGGATTTGACGATGCTTGGAGTAGGAGCCATCATCGGCACCGGGATCTTTGTAATGACGGGTGTGGCTGCTGCGGAGCATGCCGGCCCGGGACTGGTGCTGTCCTTCATCATCGCAGGGATTGCCTGTGTGTTGTCCGCCTTGTGCTACTCTGAATTTGCTTCGACACTGCCGGTATCCGGCAGTGCTTATGCTTACAGCTATGTGGCCTTTGGTGAATTACTAGCCTGGCTGCTCGGCTGGGATCTTGTACTGGAATACGGGGTTGCTGCCGCGGCGGTAAGCAGCGGATGGTCCGGTTATTTCCAAGGGCTGCTGGAGGGCTTCGGTATACATTTGCCGACAGCTTTGTCTGGAGCGTATAATGCGGATAAGGGAACGTTTATCAATCTGCCTGCCGTCATCATTATCCTGCTGATTTCCTATCTGCTGACACGGGGAGTTAAGGAGACAGCCCGTTTTAACGCAGTGATGGTTGTAATCAAGATTTCCGTGGTGCTGTTATTCATCATCACCGGTATTTTCTATGTGAAGCCGGAGAACTGGACGCCGTTCCTGCCGTTCGGGATTCATGGCGTGATGAACGGCGCGGCTACTGTGTTTTTTGCCTATATCGGCTTTGATGCCATTTCAACCGCCGCAGAAGAAGTTAAGCGTCCGCAGCGCGATCTTCCGATCGGGATTATCTCATCCCTTGCTATCTGTACAATCTTATATATCGCCGTATCCTTGGTTCTGACGGGTATTGTGCCTTATCAGAGCCTTAACGTCAGTGATCCGGTGTCATTTGCACTGCGTTTCGTCGGGCAGGATAAGATTGCCGGGCTGATCTCGATCGGAGCTATAGCCGGGATGACCACCGTACTGCTCGTTCTGCTATTCGGCCAGACCCGGCTATTGTTCGCGATCTCGCGTGACGGGCTGCTGCCGCAGAGCTTGTCCAAGGTTAGCGCCAAGACGCATACTCCGGTGCGCAGCACCTGGATGGTCGGCAGCCTGATCGCTGTGCTTACCGGCCTCGTTCCCCTGGACAGGCTGGCAAATTTGACGAGTATCGGTACCTTATTTGCCTTCCTGGTTGTGTCACTCGGGGTCATTATGCTCCGCCGGACGAAGACAGATCTCAAGAGAGGCTTCCGGGTTCCTTGGGTTCCGCTGGTTCCACTCCTTAGTGCGGCAGCCTGTGGCTACTTAATGTATAATCTCGGCAGAGAGACCTGGATTGGCTTCATCATCTGGGTTGCAATCGGGCTGGTCATCTACGCACTGTACGGCTATAGACGCAGTAATCTGAATACGAAGAAATAATCTTTTAAACAATCATTATTATAGAAGAAAAGGAGAGAGCGCATTGTCAGCCAAAGCTTCATATTCCAAGGTTCTAAGAGTGGCATTGATGCTTCTTATGGCTCTGCTGGTTCTCTCGGCCTGCTCGTCCGCCCCTAAACCGGAGGCTACCCGGCCTCCTCAGCCGACTGAAGCGCCGGAAGAAGGGCAGATGATTACGGTCATCACCCCGGATAACAAGAATGTGGAACCCGAAAATGCAAAGAAATATCAGATTCAGACGCGGCTGACAGACTTCCGGCTGCTCACCTCCTCGGCAGGACTGGCCTGGGGGGTAACGCGCAACGAGCTGCGAATGTACATGACGCTCAATAACGGCAAGACCTGGGCGAATATCTCACCAGCTACGAATGTACAGTTTCTGAACAATCCGGTCTACGGCAAAGAGATTTTCTTCACCGACCCCGAACATGGCTGGATTATCCGCAGTTCGTTCGGCTCCACCGAGACCGTGGTGCTGCGTACCACAGACGGGGGACACAGCTGGCAGATCTCTGCGTTCCCCGATTCCAACAAGCTGTCCTCCATATACTTCAGCTCTGGTCTGAACGGCTGGCTTATGACCAAGTGGGATGCTAGTGCCACCAAAGAGAGCAAAGCCTTGTATGCTACCAAGGATGGCGGAGCCACCTGGAGTCTGATGATGCAGAATGAGCAGTATAATCCGAATCTGCCGAGTAATTCGATTCCGCATGCCGGGGTCACGACCGGGATGATCTTTAATGATGAGAGCCGCGGGTTTGTTATGCTGCAGACTGGCGCTCTGCCCAAGATCTATATGACCAGGGATGGAGGGGCGACCTGGGTACCCGGTTCGGAATTCCTGGTCAATGATAGCTTTGCCGGATGTGACCGGGTGGTTACGGGTGTCCCTGAATTCTTCGGGGAGAATGCGGCCGGGGGCTGGATGCCGGTCGGCTGTCAGAAGGACAAAGAAGACAGTATGAGCTTTAACGGTTATTTTACCGCCAATGGGGGAGAGAATTGGAAGTTCACCACATTCGGGCGGCCGGTGCTCTCTGGGATGAACCGGAAGGTGGCACCCGACTTCCTGAATGCCATGACGGGCTGGTCGCTGGAAGGCAACCTGCTCTATAAGACGGTGAACCAGGGAGTGACCTGGACGGCCCTCCCGGCCAGCACGGTGCTGCAGTCCAAGCTCCTGGAGTATCCGGAGGTAGTGAAGCTGCAATTCATCTCAAGTGATGTAGGCTGGCTGCTGATCTCTAAGGAAGAAGACCGCAGGTCGATCCTGCTTCAGACCACCAATGGCGGCGAGAGCTGGCGTGTAATGTAATACTCTGCAAGAGGTTATCCGTTCTGACGGATAGCCTCTTTTTTTCACATTAAATCCGCTTAAAGTCCTCTACAATATAAGGAAAAATCTTATTTAAAATTTTCTTTAAAAATGTGAAAAAAATCACATGACAAACTCTGATTCCTGTGATATATTTAACACATAGAAAGCAAGTTCATTTTTTCACAAACTTTCAAACAAACCTTCAACCCGAATAGGAGAGATTACAATGACAACTTTTGAAACGGATTATATGACTAGAAACCTGATGCAACTGTGCTACAACTGCGATGACGCTCACCTGTGCCAGACTGAAGAACAATGCAAAGCCTGCTGGGCAGAGAACGGCATGATGCCGGAAGAAACGAACGAAACCAGACAACTGTTAGACCTCGTACATGCTTAATGTAACCGCCACTCGGGTATTATAGAAGGCCATTTAAGTTCCCGGCAGTACTGGAACCTGAATGGTCTTTTTGCAAATATAAGACCTTATATGTTTAACACGATAACTTATCCTTCTATTTCTCGCTGAAACGGTACCATCCTTTCAAAGGACGGCGAAGCCGTTTCTACTTGCGTTTCTACCGGTGCTGTCTTGCAGACAAGGGGCATATACATGTAGAGAAGCCTATAGGGGCAGGTGTGCTAACTACTTGGGAATAAGGGGGAAGAGACAATGGGAACGGGGAGTGATCCATCCTGGCTGTTCGATTTTACAGGAACGGTATTGCCGGTCTTTCTCGCTCTGGTCGTGGGGATCATCGCTGTGTCTGCTGGCCGGGGATTGCTTCAGTGGAGCCGGAACAACAAAGCCCCCCTGCAGTCCATTCCCGCCCGTATCGTGAGCAAGCGGACCGAAGTACGCCAACAGCAGTCCCAGGAGGATAGCCTCTCCAGCCGGACCAGCACCACCTACTATCTGACCTATGAAGCTGAAGATGGGGTGCGCAGAGAATTCAAGGTGGAGGGACAGGAATACGGGATGAGCGCTGAGGGGGATCAAGGTATACTGACCTATCAGGGCACACGGTATCATGGCTTTCAGCGGCGCCCTCATTACTCCACGGCGGAGTAGATAAGAAGATGGAAATGTAATATAGATGGTTATTGTGACCCCCTAGTTCCCGTTGTGGAGCAAGGGGGTTTTTGGCGTGTCGCCAACATAGGGACGGATGAGGAAGCGGCAGAAAATTGGGTGCAGACTGTCACCTCCTGGGCGAATACACATACAATACAGCGAGCAGCAAAAGAACAACGGAGAAAACAATAGTCTGCATAGCCTCACCCGTCAATGAAATGTATGCAAGGAGGAGAACGCGTGGCTGTCATCAAAACAAACTCGGAGGACGTAAGAGTGCTTGCACGGCTGATGCGGGCAGAAGCTGAAGAGGATGGGGAGTCAGGCATGCTGATGGTCGGCAATGTCGGCGTGAACCGGATTCTCGGCAACTGTCTGGATTTCAACAACATCCGCAGTGTGAACGACATGGTGTACCAGAGCCCCGGGGGCTTCGAAGCCCCGCAAAAGGGATATTTCTATCAGCGGGCGCGGGAGGCTGATATCCGGCTGGCGAAACGAGCGATTAACGGGGAGCGAACCTGGCCGGCCTCGAATGCGCTCTGGTTCTTCCGCCCGGTCGGTGATTGCCCGGCGACCTGGTACAATCAGCAGAATACCGGACGCTACAAGGCCCACTGCTTCTTCACTCCGACACAGGGAGATTGTCCGGCAGTATACTAGGCAAGACAAGGCAATTATTACACTTTAGGAGGTATTCCGTACATGATCGTTCAACCGTACCGCCCAGTTCCTTATATGATGGGCAGCAATCCCGCAGGCAGCATGAACAATATGGATAACATGAACAACATGAATAACATGAGCAATATGAACAATATGAACAATATGAATAACATGGGACACATCGGGAATATGGGTAAAATGGGAAACATGGGAAACATGGGAAACATGGGAAACATGGGGAATATGGGCACCATGGCCGCCATGCCGCCTCAGGTAAGCAGCGGAAGTCCCATGATGCCCGGCGGCACGGTGGTCTCCACAGCTGCACCCGTGTTTGAACAGTCCTATGTGGAGAATATTTTCCGCCTGAATCTTGGCAAGGTGGGCACCTTCTATTTCACATATGAGAATAACAAGGACTGGAATGCCAAGGTCTACACCGGGGTGCTTGAAGCTGCGGGCCGTGACCACCTGATTATCAGCGACCGGGCTACCGGACAGCGGGTGGTGCTGCTGATGGTTAACTTTGATTACGCCACTTTCGAAGAGCCGCTTGTCTATCAATATCCGGGTGTAATCGGGAATCCGCTGGGAGTACGCAACTGCTAAACCGCTTTTCCGGGCATTTATCCATAGAATCATCCAAAAACGGCTGTCCGCCTTGGTTTGAAGGCGGTCAGCCGTTACTTATGCTCCCGTACGTACATATGCTGTATTTTTCGAGGGGACACGCATGCTTGCTGTTTCACCTAATATATTTATATAATGAAAGTATTATTTATAATCCGTGATTTTGTATAGGAGATGAGGGCATTGGGGAATTGATACGCAAGGGTTCTCTTAGCGTAATCGAGTCTGACATTTTGAGCAAACGAAGGAGGTGGGCCTATCCAGCCGTACAGATTACGGTGGATAGGAGTATAAATTGAGCGACCCTTTACCCGGTATATTACATGTAGGACTTATTATTTTGCTTGTGCTGCTTAACGGTTTTTTCGTTTCGGTGGAGTACGCGATGGTGAAGGTGCGCAGCGGGCGCATTGAATCGCTGATTGAGGAAGGCAGCAAGAGAGCGCTGGCGGCAAGGAACATTGTCCATAATCTGGATGGATTTCTGTCGGCCTGCCAGCTTGGGGTAACCCTTGCTTCACTTGCACTGGGCTGGCTGGGAGAACCGGCCGTGGCCACGATTGTGGGGCCGCTGGTCAGAGGTCTGGGCTTTGATGAAACGACCGTATTTGTCATCTCCCTGATTATTGCCTTCATGTTCATCACGGTTCTCCATATCGTACTCGGCGAGCTTGCACCGAAGACCATTGCTGTGAATAAGGCTGAGGCGGTGCTTCTGTTAACTGCGGGACCGATGAATGTGTTCTACCGGATCATGTTTCCATTCATCTGGGTGGTTAACGGGCTTGCCCGGGGACTGCTGAGGATCTTCCGTCTGACACCGGCTTCCGAGCTGGCTACTGCGCATACGGAGGAAGAAATCCGCATTCTGATGCAGGAGAGTAACAAAAGCGGCTTGATCGACAACACAGAAATGACACTGGTGGATAATATTTTTGGATTTGCCGACACGATGGCCCGGGAGATTATGATTCCGCGTACCGAGATGATCTGTCTGAACACGCATCTGGAGACGGAGGAGAATCTGGAGATTGCCTTCGATGGCATGAGAACCCGTTATCCGGTCTGTGACGGTGACAAGGACCATATTCTTGGTTTCATTCATATCAAGGATATGATTCGGGAGAAGGCACCGAGCTATAATGAACTGATCCGTCCGATATTGACGGTACCGGAATCGATTCAGATCAGCAGCCTCCTGAAGGTCATGCAGCGTGCCAAGACCCAGATCGCCATTCTTATTGATGAATACGGCGGTACCTCGGGGATGGTTACACTGGAGGATATTATGGAAGAGATTGTCGGTGAGATTCAGGATGAGTTCGACGAGGAGCGGCCCGGCATTGAGCAGCTGGGAGAGGATGAGTTCTCTTTAGACGGACTGATGCTGATTGAAGAGATTAACGACAAGCTCGGAATCCATATGGAGACTGATGATTATGATACGATCGGCGGCTGGCTGTATTCCAAGCTGGAGGTCAATCCGCCGCAAAAGGGCCAGTCTATTGAGTTCGACAATCATTTATTCGTGGTCGAAGAAACCGATAATAAGCGGATTTCCCGGATTAAGCTGCTGAAGCTGCAGTTATTGACGGAAGAAGCCGGAGCATAAGCTGTTGCATATACTATAAGCATGGCGCTACTACAGCGCTGTGCTTTTTTGTCATTATAAGGTTCTTTGTCATTATATGGATGAATGGTTCTGGCGTTATTGCGATTCGGCTGGATTTAAGGCGGGTAAGGGAGTGTAAATACATGTAATATATCCGACTCAAGAAAGGGGCGGGAGCGTTGGAGCATCCTTTGAACACTTACAATGATCTGCTTGTCCTCTTGTCGGTTGCGGTAGCCTTTCTCTCCTGCTTCACGGCGCTCGATCTGACGGAACGCCTGCTTCGCGGCCAGCGGAGCTCCCGGTTCATTCTACTCATCTCCCTGGTGCTTGGCACAGGCCTGTGGAGCATGCATTTCATCGGGATGCGGGCAATGGAAATGGGCGTTCCGGTATCGTATAATCTGCCTCTGCTGGCGTTCTCTCTAGTGATCCCCGTCGCAGCTTCTTATATGCTGTTAGTTATGCTGAATAACCCGCACACCCGCAGCAGGGTCTATCTGGCTCTGGGCGGCCTCTTGTTCAGCAGCGGCATCCTGATTATGCATTTCAGCGGCATTCTGTCGATGAGACTTACGGCAACGTATGAGCAAGGCGCCTTCTCTATTACACTGGCGGTGTTGTTCGCCCTGATCGTCCCGGTGGTCACCGCATCCTATGATCCGAAGTGGCTGGAGCAGGCCTACAATATGTTCAGCTTCAAAAAACTGCTGCTTGTCCTGACCCTGACCGGCGCGTTCACAGGCATCCATTACGCTGCCATGGCGGGCGCTTCATTCCCGATAAGAGAACAGACCAGTGCTGCCGGACAAGTGCTCTATTTGCAGGATTCCATACTGGGAATGATTCTCTGCGGCTCTTTCCTGTTCATTGTGTCGATCGTCCTTGCTCTGCTGTACAGGGACCGGCAGCGGATACTCCAGTCAGCAGCTTTTAATGAGCAGCGGTATACTGCGCTGTTTGAGCATAACCCTGATATGGTGATCTGTATTGATCCTGCACGCAAGAAGATTATCAGTGCTAATCCTGCTCTGCGGGACATTACCGGATATAGCAGAGAAGAACTGGGGAATTATAAGGCGATACTGTACAGCGAACGGGATGACGCGGCTGTTCGGGATGCCGTAACACGTGCGTCACGGGGCCAGTCCTCTAAGCTTGAGCTGAAGGTCCGGAGCAAAGGCGGGGAGCAGCTGATCTGCAGTGTCACCGTCTTTCCTTTGCTGCATCATACGGAGCAGTGGGTCTATATTGTGGCCGAGGATGTGACAGCCCTTATGAAGTATCAGTATGAGCTGCTGGAGGCCAGGGATGCCGCGGAGAGTGCTGTGACGATGAAGAGCGAGTTCCTTGCCACCATGAGCCATGAGATTCGCACACCGCTGAACGGCATTATCGGTGTCAACCAGCTGCTGGCCGAGGAGATCAGCAATCCCGAGCATCTGGAGCTCCTGCGGCTTCAGAGTACAAGCAGCCACGCTCTGCTGCATGTGATGAGCGATATTCTCGATATCTCCCGGCTGGAGGCGGATAGTCTCTCGTTGACCAAGGATACATTCGGGCTGAAGGCGCTTCTCCAGGGCTGTATGGATCTGTTCGTGGTGAGCACGCAAGACAAGCCGTTATCCCTGGAGCTTGTGATCGAAGAGGGGCTTCCCGACAAGTTCACCGGGGATGCTGCGCGTATCCGCCAGATTCTGATCAATCTGATCGGCAATGCGGTGAAATTCACGCCATCCGGCACGGTAACGGTTAAGGTGGAGTCCTATGGCGTCAGGGAGACCGCTCAGGCGCTGCAATTCATGGTGCGCGACACCGGCATTGGCATCTCCCCGGATAAGCTGCAGCTGCTCTTCCAGTCCTTCTCGCAGGTGGACGCGTCGCATACCCGCAAATACCCCGGAACGGGTCTGGGCCTTGCGATCTGCAAGAAGCTTGTAGACCTGATGCAAGGAGAGATCTGGGCAGAACCGGCAGAGGGAGGCGGTACACAATTCTTCTTCAGAATTAAGCTGCAGTCGCAGGAGCATTCCCCGGAGGTATTCTTCGGCAAGGATACAGGGGGCGGGGAGTCAGCAGAGGAGAACGAAGCCGTATAAGCAGCGATTGCCAACAAGAGAGTTAACATTATATAATTTGAAAGTAACTATTCTTTTATCACGACAGTCCTGAGGACGGAAAGGAACTCTCTTTGAGCAAAACAAAAAAGAACAATGTCATGGCTCCCCAAATGAGCAAGCAGGAGAAGCGCAGGGCAGAGCAGGAACAGCAGAAGCAGAAAACGAGAATTCTGATCGTGAGTACGGTGGCTATCGTCGTTATTATTTTTGTAGGCTTATTCATACTTGCTTCGAAGGACTCTTCTCCTGCCGGTACAGACAGTAAGCCGGTTGCCTTCAATTACAGCGAAATGATGCGGCTTGGCAAGGAGGATGCTCCGGTTAAAATTGTGGAATTCGGCGATTTCAAATGTCCGGCTTGCGCCCAGTTCACCGGTGTGATCAAACCGCAGATCGTTCAGGGTTATGTAGATCAGAATAAAGCAGCCTTCTATTTCGTGAATCTGGCCTTCATCGGCAAGGATTCCAGAACGGCCTCCCTGGCAGCGCTTTCGGTGTATCATCAGAACCAGGAAGCGTTCTGGAAATACTTCGATGCGATCTATGCCAACCAGGGGAATGAAGACAAGGAGTGGGCTACGCCTGACTTCATGGTGAGTCTCGCCAAGCAGCTGGAGCTGCCGGTCGATTATGACCTGCTGCGCAAGGATATTGACGACCGCACCTATGCGAAGGAGCTGGACCGGGATATTCAGCTTGGCACGGATGCGGGCGTAACGAATACACCTTCCTTGTTCGTGAACGGCATCAAGGTGAAGGAGCCTTTCAATATGGAGGAGATTGACGCTCAGATTCAAGCAGCTACAGCAGCAGCGGGAGCTGCCCAATGACAGCCTTCTCTGCCTTCTGCCGGCGAAATTGTCTCTACTTGGCCTGGTTCGTCTGTGTGGTGGCTGTAGCGGGAAGCCTGTATCTCAGTGAGGTCCTGCATTACGAGCCGTGCAAGCTGTGCTGGTTCCAGCGGATCTTCATGTACCCGCAGCTGTTCTTGCTGGGGATCGCCACCTACCGGGCGGACAAGCGGATCATTCCTTATGTGCTTCCCCTTAGTCTGATCGGCGGCTGTATCTCTATTTATCATTATGCAGAGCAGAAAATTCCGGCGCTCAGCAAGGTGCTTCCCTGCACCATCGGCGTACCGTGCAACAAGGATTATCTGAATTGGTTCGGATTTGTTACGATCCCTCTGCTTGCACTTATAGCCTTTGTCTTAATCTCCATTCTGCTCTGGACAGGACGGAAAGAGGAGCCTGCAGAGTAAGAAGCTGACGGGCAGAAGGAAGAGAAGAGAATCCCCTTAATTTTAGCGAAAAATAATATACAAAAACCCTGTAAAATCACGTGTTAAAGGGATAATGAAAGAGAATGAAAGATCAAGACATACCGGATGATGAATTTGGTTGTTTTGAGTGCTTTTCATTCTTTTTTCATTTGTTTCCACGCTTTACGGAAGACGTATTGTAGCTTAATATTAGTCCTTGTGAGAAGTTGAATATGCGCTGAATTTTCCGGAAGGAAAAACGGGGGAACCACACTTTGGCCAAGGCCAAAAGGGGTGAATCGGAGCAGGCCGCAAGGGCTGTAACCGTAGGGCTACCACAGTCCGAATCCGCCAGCTAACCTCGTAAGCCACTAGTGGGATAATGACCATGCACATTAGGCATGCGGATCATTTCCGTATGCTTATTTTGGTGCCTGCATTTATGAAATCCACTTATGAAAACAGCGCAGGGAAACCCCATTTTCAACTTAACCAAGAGAGGAACTGTTACTACAATGGTAAGCAAGGTAAAACGACTATTGATCGGGCGTCCGATGAAGTCGAACGAACTCGATCATGAAAAGTTATCCAAGGTGAAAGCACTGGCTGTCCTGTCTTCTGATGCGCTCTCGTCTGTAGCCTACGGAACAGAACAAATTCTAATCGTACTGGTGGCCGCCGGGTTCACCGCCATCTGGTACTCCTTGCCAATTGCATTAGCCGTACTGGGCTTGCTGGCTATTCTGATTCTGTCCTATCGGCAGACGATATTCGCTTATCCGCAGGGCGGAGGAGCTTATATTGTAGCCAAAACCAATCTTGGAGTGCATACTGGGCTTCTGGCCGGCGGCTCGCTGCTGGTGGATTACATTCTGACGGTGGCGGTAAGCGCCTCGGCGGGGACGGACGCGATCACTTCAGCTTTTCCAAATCTGCATAATCATAGTGTCCTCATAGCGGTATCTGTTATCGTACTCTTAACGATTGTTAATCTGCGCGGGGTGACCGAATCGGCTTCGTTCATCGCCATCCCGGTCTATCTGTTCGTCGTCTCCATCTTCGTGCTGATTATCGCAGGGATCTTCAAATATGCAACCGGCGGGGCTCATGCACACGTTCCTGAGATTGGTACGGCAGTCTCCAATGTCAGTATGTTCCTGCTGCTGAAGGCATTCAGCTCCGGTTGTTCGGCCCTAACCGGGGTAGAGGCGGTCTCCAATGCCATTCCTAACTTCAAAGCGCCGGCGGAGAAAAATGCAGCCAAAACGCTGATGCTCATGGGCCTCATTCTCGGAGCTATGTTCACAGGCATTACGCTGCTGGCTTACTGGTACGGCATCATGCCCGATGAGAAGGCCACCGTGGTCTCACAGATTACCGAGTCTACCTTCGGCCGTGGCGGGCTGTACTTCTTCATTCAGGGGATTACGGCGGTTATCCTGTTCCTGGCAGCCAATACGGCGTACTCGGCCTTCCCGCTGCTGGCGTTCATGTTCGCCAAAGACAAATATCTGCCCCATGCCTTCATGGTGCGCGGCGACCGGCTTGGCTTCTCCAACGGCATTATTTTCCTCGGCGTCATGTCGGCAGTGCTCGTAGCTGCATTTCACGGGAATACGGAAGGACTCATTCCATTATATGCAGTAGGGGTATTCATTCCGTTCACGCTGTCGCAGCTAGGCATGATGGTCCAATGGTACAGAACGAAGCCGCAAGGCTGGCAGAGCAAGTTCGCCGTGAATACGGTCGGGATGCTCACCACGTTAACGATCACCATGATCTTCATTATCACCAAATTCTCCAGCGTGTGGATGGCCTTCATCTTCCTGCCGGTCGTCATTATCGTGTTCCACCGGATTCACCGCCATTATATGAATATTGCCGATCAGCTGCGGATCTGTCCCGCTACCGATAAGCCTTGTATCAAAGGAAGCACCGTAGTCGTTCCGGTCGCCGGTGTGACCCGCGCAGTACTACATTCGATCAGCTATGCGAAGTCATTGACTGATAATGTGGTCGCTGTATATGTAGGCTTTGATGAAGAAGAGATTCACAAGATGGAGCAGAAGTGGGAGGAGTGGAACCCCGGAGTACGCCTGATCGTACTGCGCTCCCGCTACCGCAGTATTATCCGCCCGCTGGTGAAATTCATCGATACAGTAGAATGGAAGACCTCTTCAACGGATCATATTACCGTCCTGATTCCGCAATTCGTTACCAAGCATTGGTGGCAGGCGGTGCTGCATAATCAGACCAGCTTGTTCATCCGCTCTTATCTGATGAATCAGAAGGATATTGTCATCGCCACGGTTCCTTTCCATCTGCATAAATAATATAGAAGATTATAGAAAGACGGCTGTTTCTGCTTCATGCGGAGGCGGCCGTTTTTACGTTTTAGTTGACAGAGATAATGAGAATCAATATCATCAATCTATAAGCAATAATTGAGCTTGTCTGTTTCATAGCCATATTTATAATAGAGGAGCCTTGCTCCATTACATTTATACGAGGAGTGTTATCATGTCGGAACGTTTAAATACAGAGCAGCTGAGCATCGGATATGCGGAGACAATGATTGTAAAGGGGCTGAATCTGTCGCTTCCGACAGGGAAGATTACGGCGCTCGTCGGAGCGAACGGCTCCGGGAAGTCCACGATTCTGAAGACGATGGCCCGGATCATGAAGCCGAAGAGCGGCAATGTCATGCTGGACGGGAAGTCTATTCACAATCTGTCCACCAAAGAGGTGGCCCGCCAGTTGGCGATTCTGCCGCAGAATCCTACTGCCCCGGACGGGTTAACGGTATCTGAGCTGGTAGGGTACGGTCGGTATCCGCATCAGAAGGGCTTCGGCAGCCTGACGCCTGAAGACCGCAGCATTATTGCCGAGGCGATTGAATTGACCGGCATGAATGAATTCCGTGACCGGCCGATTGACCGGCTCTCCGGCGGACAACGGCAGCGGGCCTGGATCGCCATGGCGCTGGCACAGCAGACGGAGATTCTGTTCCTTGATGAGCCGACGACTTTCCTGGATATGGCCCATCAGCTGGAGGTGCTTCAGCTGCTGCAGAAGCTGAATGAGCAGGAAGGCCGGACGATCATTATGGTTGTCCATGATTTGAACCATGCCTCCCGTTACGCGCAGCATATGGTAGCGATCAAATCCGGCAATGTGATCAGTGAAGGCGCTCCGAATGAGGTAATGACACCGGCAGTGCTGCGTGAGGTATTCGGCATTGAGGCGGATATTGTGCCTGATCCGCGTACAGGTGTGCCGCTCTGTCTGCCTTACGAGCTGGCTGCGTACAAAGTTGCCGGGCTGTAGGAGAGGAACATGAATGAATTCCTGAGGCAAGAATATAGTTCCAAGTTCGATCTCCATGCTAAGGTACCCGAAGGAGCCGTGTATTCCTTCGCCGCTGCAGAACTGGCAGAAGAGGCGGGGATGAGGACCTTCATGGAGGCTTACCGGCCGCTGATGAAGGCGCTTGACGATAAAGCGGCCGGTGCGTATTTCGGTGGTTATCTGAGCATTATTGCACTCGCGGTCCAGTATTCCGTGACCGGCTACCTATGTGTACCGGACTTCAGCTTACGGAACCTTCAGCTGCATCTCGTTCCGGCAGACGGCTACTGCCGTGTTGCCTTCTCGCTTCGTGAATGGGGGATGGGACAAGCTCCTGCGGATGAGCCTGAACGGAAGGCCTGGCGCAATGAGGTGCTCACCAGCTTCTACCAGAGCACAGCCGTGCCGCTGATCCGCATGGCTTCACAGGTGAGCGGCCTTTCGCATGGGGAGATCTGGGGACAGATGCCGACCAAATTCAATTATTATGCGGAAGCCTTTGCTGCTGAGCTTACAGATCCGCTCCAGCTACGCCGGCTGGAGGAGGATTACGCCTATCTGAAGGATGAGCTGCCTGCTGCCGTATTCGGGATGCCGCGGAATCCGTTCCAGGTGAAGGTGCGGAGAATCGAATCGCTCGCGGACCCGCAGCAGACGGTTCAGATGCGTAACCGCTGCTGCATGTATTACAGGACTGAGGGCGGGCGGCTGTGTTATACCTGTCCCCGGATGAAGGAGGAGGAACGGTCCGCACGGCGGGAGGAATTCCGTTCCGAGAGCACGGCGGCTATCAAATAGGGTATAATTGGGAATTTCGAAGCATAATATTGCTATATGCAGCTTCTTAACAGGCTCCTGTCATTGACAAGGGAGCCTGTTCGTTGTTAAAGTTGTGGTTGCTGAAGCCGTGATGGCCCGGCAATAAGCACCACCATTATCTTGTTCATAGAGTTAGGAGTATGAAGAATGAATATTGACAACATATATGAGGATTTGCAGCCGCTAGTAACAGCAGGCTCGCTGAAGCGCCGTGAGAGCCTTAAGGATCTGGTCTATACCCGCATGGGCGGCGAAGCGGATATCTTGGCTGCCCCGGTTACATATGAAGAGATCCAGATCATCTCTGCCTATGCCCTTGATCATCAGATCCCGCTTACGATTCTCGGCAACGGCTCCAATGTCATTATCCGGGACGGAGGCATCCGCGGCATCGTGCTCCAGACCTCGGATCTGTCCGGGATGGGCATCCGTGACGGGCTGCTGTATGCGCAGTGCGGGGCGAAGATTATCGATGTCTCGCGCTATGCGCTGGAGCAGGAGCTGACCGGTCTGGAATTCGCCTGCGGCATCCCCGGCACGGTAGGCGGGGCTCTGTATATGAATGCCGGAGCCTACGGCGGTGAAGTGAAGGATGTCCTGCACAGTGCGCTTGTGATCGATCAGAATGGCCAGCTCCTCACCCTGCACAGCGATCAGCTGGAATGGGGATACCGCAGCAGCATCTTCGCCAGCGGACAGTATATTGTACTGGAGGCGAGATTCAAGCTTCTTCCAGGCGATCCTGCCGCGATTAAGGCGTCCATGGATGAGTTAACCTATCTGCGGGAATCGAAGCAGCCGCTGGAGTATCCGTCCTGCGGCAGTGTCTTCAAGCGGCCGCCGGGCCGGTTCGCGGGGCAGCTGATTCAGGAGAGCGGACTCCAGGGTACGCGCATCGGAGGCGCAGAGGTCTCGCGTAAGCATGCGGGCTTCATTGTCAACGCCGACAATGCAACGGCCAGTGATTATATCGGATTAATCCAGCATGTCCGCTCAGCGGTGAAGCACAAGTTCGATGTAGAGCTGGAGACGGAAGTGGAGATTATCGGGGAAGAATTATAGGCGATAGTTTTTGCCAAGTGGAAACGATTTTGCTGTCCTTTTATAGGACGGTGCCGTTTCGGCGAGAAATAGAAGGATAATTTATAGCGCAAAAAACATAAATTCTTATATTTGAAAAGAGGGTGCAGTCCTAAGCCGGTATGTTGGCTTAGAGCTGCACCCTCTTTAGATTCTTACGGCCGGAGCCGCCGGATAATCAGCTTACAGCCAGCGAATATATCGCCCGGCTCGTCTGCAGGTCCACCTTGGCTTCGGACACTTCATGAAGCTGTAGCCCGCTCACTGCCAGCTCATATCCCGGCTGCGGCAGGGGCACCAGCTCACCATCGGCATTCAGGGTACTGCCTGTACCGCGCAGAATGACCGCACTGTCCAGATAATCATCAATGACATCGTCAGCGTTCCGGTAGTCTACGGTCTCCAGCTTGAAATGGACAGTGTCCAGATCCTCCAGCTCCCGTTTTTCGATGACCAGTGTTGTATCCTTGCGGGCTTCCAGCCAATCGATAAGCTTCTGTACGTTTGCTTCCATAGTATGATCCCATCCTTCGGTTAATAGAGATTGTTATTTCTAAGTTACCCCTTTCAATACAAATGAATCCGTGCAATTTAGTTGTACTATGCAGGGTGTTTGCCTTTCTTCATTCGTGTGTAAACTATTCTTATGCATTGTAATGATGCCAATATCTTATAAGAAGGTGAATCGAATGGGGAACGCATTATTATGGGGCGCAGTCTCCGGCTCGGCGGTCTTGATTGGCGCTCTCTTGGCGTTATTCCTGCGTATTCGAAGCAAGCTGATCGGCTTCATTATGGCGTTCGGTACCGGGGTGTTGATCGGCGCGGCGGCGTATGAATTGTTAGAGGATTCTGCCAGTGACGGCGGGCTGGCCCCGACGATTATCGGGTTCACCGCCGGGGCACTGGTGTTCACGGTGTTCGACTGGCTGATCTCGCGCAAGGGCGGAGCCGGACGCAAGCGCTCAGCCAGAGCCTCATCAGGGAAGAGCGACGCCAAGGGCGGAGGTCTGGCTATTTTTGCCGGAACGGTACTGGATGCAATTCCTGAATCGATCATGATCGGCGCAAGTCTCATTGCGGGTCAGGGCGTTAGCGTACTGCTGGTCATTGCTATCTTCATCAGCAATATTCCTGAAGGCTTATCCAGCACAGCTGGACTGAAGCAGGACGGTTATGGCAAAGGCAAGATTATGCTGCTGTGGCTCGGCGTGCTCGCTATCTCCACACTGGCCTCAGGGGCTGGGTATGCGTTCATGGATCACGCAAGCAGTTATACGGAAGCGGTGATTGCCTCTTTTGCCGGAGGAGGAATTATTGCCATGGTGTCCTCCAGCATGATGCCCGAAGCCTACGAAGAAGGGGGGCCGCTCACGGGGTTCATCGCTGCGATGGGACTGCTGTGCTCGCTGATTCTGGATCAGCTGTGAGGGTTGTCAAGCCCGCTGCAATCATGGTATAGTTCAAGACGCACCAAGATAAAGAAGGAATCTGCGCCGCGCGCAGGAGAGGTTCGCGAACTCCCTCTATAAAAAACTAAGCTATCTTAGTAGAGCCAGGTTTTCGAAATCTCGTTCTTCTTTCCAGTTCAGGCTATGAGCCTAGGGAAAAGAGAGGGGTTTTTTGTCATGTCAGAAGGCAGAACGCAAGAGGAAATGCAGGAGGTTACCCTGCTGGGCAACCAAGGCACGCAGTACAAGTTCGGCTATGATCCGGGAATTCTGGAGGCGTTCGATAACAAGCATCCCAGCCGGGATTATTTTGTCAAATTCAACTGTCCCGAGTTCACCAGCTTGTGTCCCGTGACCGGCCAGCCGGATTTCGGGGTGATGTATATCTCGTACATTCCGGATATCCGGATGGTAGAATCGAAGTCACTGAAGCTCTATCTGTTCAGCTTCCGTAATCATGGCGATTTCCATGAGGACTGTGTCAACATTATTATGAATGATCTGATCTCGCTGATGGAGCCGCGTTATATTGAAGTGTGGGGCAAATTCACGCCGCGCGGCGGCATTTCCATCGATCCTTACTGCAACTGGGGGCGTCCGGGAACCAAATATGAGGCGATGGCCGAGCACCGGCTGATGAATCATGATCTGTATCCCGAGAAAGTGGACAACCGTTAATCCGCAGGAACCAGCTTCGCAGAGCCATCAGGAGGAGAGATCATTATGGTAAATAGAAAAGCATTAGTCGTCTTCAGCGGCGGCCAAGACAGCACGACCTGCCTGGCGTGGGCATTGCAGGAATTCCAGGAGGTTCAGGTCGTCACATTCAATTATAATCAGCGTCATGCGGCCGAGATTGAAGTTGCCAAGGCGATAGCCGCAAGGTTCGGTGTGAAGCAGCATATTCTGGACCTGGGGCTGCTGAACCAGCTTGCTCCGAACGCTTTGACCCGGGATGATATTGACATCACCGCAGGTGAAGGGGAAGAGCTGCCCAGTACGTTCGTGGATGGACGTAATCTTCTGTTCCTGTCCTTCGCGGCCATTCTGGCCAAGCAGCTTGGCTACTCCAACATTATCACCGGGGTCTGCCAGACGGACTTCAGCGGGTACCCGGACTGCCGTGATGTGTTCGTGAAGTCGCTGAATGTTACGCTTAATCTGTCGATGGATGCGGAATTCGTCATTCATACCCCGCTGATGTGGCTGGACAAAAAGCAAACCTGGAAGCTGGCAGACCAGCTGGGCCAGTTCGACTATGTGCGGGAGCAGACCTTGACCTGCTATAACGGAATCATCGGCAGCGGCTGCGGCACCTGTCCGGCATGTCTCCTGCGTCAGCGCGGTCTGGAGCAATATGAGGCAGAGCGTCAGGAGGCGGGACTATAATGCGGGGTGAAGTAGCCGTCTGCAAAATTTTCACCTTCGACGCCGCCCATCAGCTTATCGGACACAAGGGGAAATGCAGCAATCTGCATGGGCATACCTACAAGCTGGAGGTAGTGCTGAAGGGTGTACCGTCCGCTGAGGAAGGGCAGTCGGATGAGGGGTTCGTCATTGACTTCAGCGATATTAAGGCGGCTGTGCAGGGGGCGGTGGTGGAACGGCTGGATCATGCTTTTCTGGCCATGGGCAATGAGCCTGTGCTGGAGACGCTGCTGGCGACAAGCTCCAAAGTCGCACTGCTCTCCTTCCGCACTACAGCGGAGAATCTGTCTACCTACATTGCCTATGAGCTGAAACGGGCGGCGCTGCCGGTGTACTCAGTCAAGCTATGGGAGACTCCTACCTCCTGGGCTGAGGTGCTGGCAGCAGATCTTCCCGAGGAGGGACCGGCGTACCGTCTGTATGGTGGCTGTGATTATGAGTAGAATTCCCGTGATTGAAATGTTCGGCCCGACGATTCAGGGGGAAGGGGCGGTTATCGGCGTCAAAACGATGTTCGTCCGCACCTACGGCTGCGACTACCGCTGCGGCTGGTGCGATTCCGCCTTCACCTGGGACGGCTCGGCCAAGGATAAAGTGACGATGCTTACGCCACAGGAGATTCTCTCCGGGCTGCAGGAGCTGGCCGGAGAGAATTTCGGCTGTGTCACCATCTCCGGCGGGAACCCGGCGTTAATTGGGGAGGCGATGGGAACGTTCATCTCCCTGCTCCATGAACGAGGCATTCAGGCGGCGATAGAGACGCAGGGCAGCCGGTGGCAGGACTGGTTCCATGAGGTGGATGTGCTGACGATCAGCCCCAAGCCGCCCAGCTCCGGGATGCATACGGACTGGGATAAGCTGGATGAGATTATGCATAGAGTCGCTTATAACGGCAAGGTTGCGCATAGCCTGAAGGTGGTTGTTTTTAACCGGGAGGATTATGAATATGCCCGTAAGGTACATTTCAGATACCCAGAGGTTCCGCTGTTCCTGCAGCCGGGCAACGATAACGTCACCGAGGAAGGCGACATCTCCGGCCGTCTGCTGGGGCGGCTGGAATGGCTGTTCCAGCTAGTCATTGCCGATCCGCAGATGAACCGTGCACGGGTGCTGCCGCAGCTGCATGCCCTGATCTGGCATAATAAGCGGGGGAAGTAAGATTTTCTCATAAAAATTAGCTATACTTAAGACTGGGCTTCCTGAGCAGGGAGGCCCGGTCTTTTACTATTTGCAGGAAACAGAGGAGGAATTATAATGGAGAATGGTTATTACGCAGGCTGGGGTACACTGGCTCTGATTAATGCCGGACTGGCGCAAGGAAAGAACCGGAGCGGAATGAACTGGTTTCTGTTGTCGTTGCTGCTGGGACCGCTTGCTACATTTATTCTGGTAATCTCTGAGAAGCTTCCAGAGTAGAAGGGTAATATAATTATAGAATCGGCACAATAGCTACACGGGGGAGGTAGAAGCAATGACGATGCAGGCTATGAAGCCCATCCGGCGGTCCAAGCTGCGTTTGTTTGCAGGGAAGCGGTATTTTACCTGGAAAAGATACTGGAGATGGATCACAGCCAGCGGCCGCCTGGCTACAGAACAGCGCAGTGAAGCTCTGCCGTACGAAGCGGCCAGCCATGCTACACCGCTGCTGCGCAAATTACGCAATGTCGATATGCAGCTTCAGCACAACAAAATCGTGAACCTGAGGCTCGCGGTGGCGAAGCTTGACGGGCTTGTCATACAACCAGGCGAGAGCTTCTCTTATTGGCGCAGGATCGGCAAACCGACGCGAAGAAAAGGCTACCTGGACGGAATGGTGCTACACTATGGCGGGTTCCGTTCCGGCACAGGCGGCGGGCTCTGCCAATTGTCCAATCTGATCTACTGGATGACGCTGCATACCCCGTTGACCGTTACCGAACGACACCGGCACAGCTATGATGTCTTTCCCGATGAGCAGCGGACCCAGCCCTTTGGCAGCGGGGCTACCTGTGCCTATAATTATCTGGATCTTCAGCTGCGCAATGATACAGAGCATGCTTATCAGCTTAAGCTGCATCTGGATGAGACGCATCTGTACGGGGAATGGCGCTGTGCAGGACAGCAGCTCTACCATTATGAAGTCTATGAAGATGGGCACCGTATCAGCCTGGAGCCATGGGGCGGGTATATCCGGCGCAACGCAATCCGCCGCAGGGTGCTGACGCATAGCGGAGAGCTGGCCGGTGACGAAGCGGTGGCCGAGAACCACGCACTGATGATGTATTCCCCGCTGCTGCACGGATAAGGACAAGTGGAAACGGCATTGCCGTCCTTTTAAAGGACGGTACCGTTTCAGCGAGAAATAGAAGGATAAGTTATTGTGTGAAACATATAATTTCTTATATTTGAACAAATATAAGGCATGGAACCCGTCAGAGGCGGATTCTGCGCCTTTGTTTTGCGTTGGAAATGAAAAAATGCTGCATTTTTCTCCGATTTACGTTAAATTAACATAATGAGTCTTACATCCTATGAAGGGGCGTTCTGTTATGCGTACTAATAAACCGCCCGTTCCCGTGCCTCTCTTGATGGTAATCGGAATTGTGGCCATCTCTTTTTCTTCTATCTTCATTAAATGGTGCTCCGCGCCCGTATCGGTCCAAGGGATGTACCGGCTGCTGTTCACCTCGCTGCTGATGCTGCCGTTCGCCCGTCCCTATAGCGGGGCACTCTTTCAGCTGCGGCGGAAGGACTGGCTGCTGCTGGGAGTGTCCGGTGTCATGCTTGCCCTGCATTTTCTGCTGTGGATGGGTTCGCTGAGTTATACCTCGGTAGCCAGCTCGACGATGATTATGGCGCTGGAGCCGTTATTCATTATGTTCGGTGCGTACATACTGTATAAAGAGCGTAATTCGATCTTTGCCATTCTGGGGATGGCGATTGCCATCTTCGGCGTTACTTTTATCGGCTGGGGAGACATTGGCTTGTCTGCTGAGAATCTGAAGGGCGACATGCTGTCGGTTGGCGGAACCGTAGCGGTAGCCGCGCATATGCTGCTTGGACAAAAGCTGGTGGCGCGTATGCCGTCCTATCTGTACAGCCTGATTGTATTTATCGCTGCGGCCATCGTATTTGCCGTCTACAATCTCGTGACCGGCATACCGTTCTTCGATTATCCGGCCCGGGAATGGGGCATCTTCGTCCTGCTGGCGGTAGTGCCAACCGTCTTCGGCCATATCCTGTTCAACTGGCTGCTGCAATATACGTCTGCGACTACTGTCTCGATGAATATCCTGGGAGAGCCTGTCGGCGCGAGCATTCTGGCATTCCTGCTGTTGGGTGAGCAGCTTAGCGGCCTGCAGTGGGCTGGCGGGGTGCTGGTCATGGCCGGGCTGGGCGTCTATCTGTATGCCGGGCGCAGGAAAGCGCTGAAGCTCCGGCAGTCTCTGCCGAATGCTTCCTAGGCGGTTTGATTACATTTTATAGAACATAGATAAAGGGGTAACGAAAGCAATGAATGAACCTAATCAGAATGAACCGGATGGCCTTAATAAGGAAGCGCCACCTACCAGCGAGGAGCTGTGGAATGAGGATACCTATGCGGCCTGGACCAGCCGGTTCGGAACCCCTGCCGAGGCTGCGGAGAAGCTGTCTAAGGACCCTGCGGGGAAGCTGTATCCGCTGAATACCTATCTCGGTGAAGTGAAGGGCCGGAGGATCATGAATCTGATGGGCTCTAACGGCATGAAAGCGGTGGCGCTGGGACTGCTGGGCGCTGAGGTGACTGTCGCGGATTTCTCGGAGGCCAATGCCCGTTATGCCGGTGAACTCGCGCAGGCGGCCGGGGTACAGCTTGATTATATCGTGTCGGATGTCCTGGAGCTGCCGGAAGCGTATCTTAACGGCTCTTATGATACGGTTTTTGCCGAAATGGGGATTGTTCATTATTTTACGGATTTGGCTCCGTTCATGGCTACGGCATACCGCTTGCTGGCACCCGGCGGGACGTTCGTGCTGCGGGATTTCCATCCGGTAACGACCAAGCTGATCTCCTCCAAGGGGTCGACGGCCAAGGTGCGCAAGCATAAGGTGAGCGGGGATTATTTTGATACGGCGCTTGAAGAGAAGCAGGTGTCCTATTCCAAATATATGCCGTCCTCAGGAGCAGCGGCGGAGGCGGTCAAGCCGAATGTCGTCTACTGGCGGCGCTGGACGCTGGGCGAGCTGGTTACTGCTGCCGCAGCCAGCGGACTGGTGATAAGAGAGCTGGTGGAGGAGCCTAATCTGTCGTCGGATGTGTACGATAAGGGAATTCCCAAGACCTTCACCCTGGTCGCTGTCAAAAGATAATAAGGTTCACCACTACACGGTATCCCCGTTAGCGCAGTTACACAGGCGCTCAGGGGATACCGTTTTTTCATACATAACCCGCCGCCATCCCGGCAAAAGCCTGCTGGAGCGGAGAGAGTGTATAATCCTTGCGCCAAGCCAGCACAAAAGACCCGTCAGCCGGAAGCATTCCCGGCAGCTTGGCGTAGGCCAGACGGCCCGCCGCAACTTCAGCCTCAATCCCGGAACGGGAGAACACCCCCACCATTTGGCCTGTGTACAGCATCCCCTTGACTGCCTCCGGCGAGCCCAGCACCGCATGGTTCCAGACCCTAACATTATTAAGCTGTGCCCACTGGTCAGAGATTCCGCGCAGGAAGGAGGCGGCTTCATGCTGCACCCAGGGCTCGCGGGCTACGGCTTGGGCGGTCAGCTCCTGCTCCCCGGCAAAGGGATGCTCCGGCGCAAAGACCAGCACCGTCTCCTCATCAGCAATCACTTGCGTATGGAAGGTATCGTCTTGCCCCTCTGCACTGTGCAGTACGGCGAGCTGGATCTCCCGGCTGCGCAGACGCTCCCGGATGACGTCATCCGGGAGCACGGACAGATAGATATCGATCCCGTCATGCTGCTGTGTGAATTGGGACAGCAGTTTGGGCACAAGATAACTGGCAGGGATATCGCTGGCGGTAAGCTCCAGATTCCCCGAGGCGAGTGAGGTGAACTGCTTGACCGTCCGCTCGGCCTCCGCGCTTAGCGAGACAATGCGGACCGCATATTGATACAAGGCCCGTCCGGCATCCGTCAGCAGGACCCGGCCGCTCCGGTACTGGAACAGGGAAGCGCCCAGCTCACTCTCCAGACTTTTCATATGGAAGGAGACGGTAGGCTGCTTAAGGTTCATCTCGGCAGCTACATCTGTTACTTTTTTATATTTTTCGATGAGAACTAAGATTTGCAGCTTTACAAGGTTCATGAAGATTCCTCCGGGGATGGGGCAAAAAAAACCCTATTGTTGTTTCGATATAGATTTTATCTATTTAACTATTTAATTTATATTATAACTTTTATCCTCCGGTTTACAAACTCAGTACTTTTATCTAACGAACGGGTCCTAGAATAAGAAGAGTCAGAAGAGACGCTGATAGACACACAATAATGCTTCCCGAGTGAGTTTTGTACGAAGCAGATGGAACGCAGCAGACACTCACAAAACCTTTAGGAGGAAAAAAAACAATGCAATTCAAAAAATCGTGGATCATGGCTTTGACTCTTACCAGCGTACTGGCACTTTCAGCATGCGGCAACGGAAACAACGGGGGAAATAAGGCAACAACCAATACCGGAGGAAATACACCAGCTGCCACAAACACAGAATCCAGCAGCGGTACGAAGCTAAGCGGTTCGGTCCTGGCGTCAGGCTCCACAGCACTTCAGCCGCTCGTAGAGCAGGTAGCTGAGGAGTTCATGAAGACTAATGCAGGCGTAGACATTCAGGTTCAAGGCGGCGGCAGCGGAACCGGCTTGACGCAGGTCTCTGAGAAGCAAGTCGATATCGGGAACTCAGATGTATTTGCTGAAGAGAAGCTGAAGGATGCGGCAAAAGCGGCTGAGCTTGTTGATCATCAGGTAGCGGTTGTAGCGATTGCAGCAGTTAGCAACCCGAAGGCAGGCGTAGACAGCTTGACCAAGCAGCAGCTGATCGATATTTTTACAGGTAAAATCACGAACTGGAAAGAGGTCGGCGGCGCAGACCAGGCCATCCAGATCATCAACCGTCCGGCAAGCTCAGGTACCCGTGCTACCTTCGAGAGCTTCGCTCTTGGCACCAAAACCGAGGATCTGAAGGGCTCGATTCAAGAGGATTCCTCCGGTACAGTTAAGAAAATGATCGGCGAAACACCGGGAGCGATCGGTTATCTGGCACTGTCCTACCTCGATGATTCTGTAAAAACCTTGAACTATGACGGCGTTGAGCCTTCTGTAGACAATGTAGTGGCCGGTAAATATCCGGTGTGGGCTTACGAGCACATGTACACTAACGGTGAACCTAATGAGACTGTAAAAGCGTTCCTGGATTACTTCCTGACGGATGAAGTACAGACTGGAGACGTTGTAGAGCTTGGCTACATCCCGGCTTCCAAAATGCAGGTATCGCGTGATGTGGCAGGTACTGTAACACCTAAATAAGCTTCACCGGTTCACAGTTAGGATTGGATTTAAACTTTAATGTGATTAGAGGCGGATCTCTTCTGCCTCTCTTTTCACTTTAGAAAGAGGGAGCATCTTGAGGGGACAACCAACTAACAAGCGGCTGGAAAAACATCATATAGAAAATTTAATCGGACGTATTTATATGTCCTTTTGCGTGCTGCTGCTCATTGTCATCATTGTATCCATGGTCTATTTCGTAGCCTCCAAAGGCGTGGCCAACTTCGTGAGCGGTGAGGTCAAGGTCTCAGAATTCCTGTTCGGCACGAAGTGGTCGCCTGAAGCAGACACGCCATCCTATGGAGCCTTCCCGTTCATCTCGGGTTCCTTCCTGGTTACCCTGCTGGCTGCGCTTATCGCAAGTCCGCTCAGCATCTGCGCGGCGCTCTTCATGACGGAGATTGTACCGGGCTGGGGTAAAAAGCTGCTGCAGCCGGTCATTGAGCTGCTGTCAGGTATTCCATCCGTTGTCTACGGCTTCGTAGGCTTAAGCGTCATTGTTCCATTTCTGCGGGATACGCTGCCCGGACAGGGCATCGGGGTGGCTGCAGGCGCGCTAGTGCTGTCGGTCATGATTCTGCCGACGATTACCAGCGTGGCTGCAGACGCGCTTGCTTCATTGCCGCAAAACTTGAAAGAATCATCCTTTGCGCTCGGTGCCACACGCTGGCAGACGATCTCCCGGGTCATTCTCCCGACGACCTTCCCTGCGATTATGACGGGTGTAGTGCTTGGTATGGCCCGCGCCTTCGGCGAGGCTCTTGCTGTGCAGATGGTTATCGGTAACGCGCCGTTCGTGCCTCACTCACTATTCGAGTCTGCGTCCACACTTACCAGTGTCATCACGCTGGGTATGGGGAATACAACGATGGGTTCACCGCAGAACAATGCGCTGTGGAGTATGGCGCTAGTGCTCATGCTGATGACCTTTGTATTCGTCCTGCTGGTGAGAATGCTCGAAAGGAGAAATAAAATTTGAAGCCTAGAACTGCTGACAAAGTAGCCACTGCCGTTATAGTAACCCTGGCCTTGCTGATCGTAGCCATCCTGGTTAGCTTACTCGGATATATCCTGATCCGCGGTTTCAATCATATTAGCTGGGACTTCCTGACCTCGGCGCCGCAAAAGATCCGCGCAGGCGGAGGCGTCGGGCCGCAGCTGTTCAACTCCCTGTTCCTGCTGGTGCTGACCTTGATCATCACCGTGCCGCTGGGGCTGGGTGCCGGAATCTTCATGGCGGAGTATGCGCGTCCCGGCAAGCTGACCAACTTCATCCGTCTGGTTGTGGAGGTATTGTCTTCCTTCCCGTCGATCATCGTGGGTCTGTTCGGTCTCTTGCTGATCGTCAACACCTTCAATCTCGGTTTCTCCCTGATCTCGGGCGCGCTCGCGCTAACCTTCTTCAACCTTCCGCTGATGGTGCGTATTACGGAACAAGCCTTCCGCACAGTGCCTAAGCAGCAGAAGGAGGCGGGCTTCGCGCTCGGATTATCCAAGTGGAAAATCGTTACCTCGGTCTTGCTCCCGGTAGCGCTGCCGACTATCATCACCGGTACGATTCTGTCGGCTGGCCGTGTGTTCGGCGAAGCGGCTGCGCTGATGTTCACCGCAGGGATGAGCAGCCCGCGCCTGGACTTCAGCAACTGGAATCCGCTGAGCCCTTCCTCACCGCTCAACCCGTTCCGTCCGGCGGAGACGCTGGCGGTGCATATCTGGAAGGTCAACAGTGAAGGCCTGGCACCGGATGCGCTTCAGATCGCAGCGGGCGCTTCAGCCGTCCTGGTGCTGACCGTATTAATCTTCAATCTGGCTGCCCGTTATTTCGGCAGATTCATCTACCGCAAGCTTACTGCATCCAAGAGAATGAGCTAGGCTTGTTAGGCAGAGGGAGGACACAGGCTTCCGAAGCGGGTTTTGCGTAGAAGAGTCGGAACGTGTAAGCTATCAGAACTTTTAGGAGGAGTAAGAGATGGGAATAGCGGAACCAGTGGTGCGCGAATCATTTCAAACGGAGGATCTGAGTATTTATTATGGGACGTATGAGGCGGTGAAGGGGATTAGCCTTCCTTTTGCGCAGAATACGGTTACCGCATTGATCGGCCCGTCGGGCTGCGGGAAATCCACCTTTCTCCGTTCATTGAACCGGATGAATGACGATATCTCCGGCTCTACGACCAAGGGCAGCATCTGGATTGACGGTGTCGATATCAATGCTACAGGCACGGATGTAATCAAGCTGCGGCAAAAGATCGGCATGGTCTGGCAGAAGCCCAATCCGTTCTATAAATCAATCTACGACAATATCGCCTTCGGCCCGAAATATCATGGCATCAAGGGCAAACAGGCGCTGGATGAAATCGTGGAGAGCAGCCTGCGCCGCGCCGCCCTGTGGGACGAGGTCAAAGACCGCTTGAAGGATTCCGCTCTGGCGTTATCTGGCGGACAGCAGCAACGTCTGTGTATCGCCCGCGCGCTGTCGGTCAACCCGCAGATCCTGTTGCTCGATGAGCCGGCTTCGGCCCTTGACCCGGTATCAACCGGTAAGGTGGAGGAGCTGATCAAGGAGCTGAAGGAGGAGCTGCGCATCGTGATCGTCACCCATAACATGCAGCAGGCCGCGCGGATCTCGGACTACACCGCCTACTTCTATCTCGGCTCCCTGGTGGAATATGACAAGACCGAGAAGGTCTTCACGAACCCCGAGAACCAGATGACGCAGGAATACATTATGGGCCGGTTTGGCTGATCGGGAGACTGGTACAGACGGGCATAGACAAAATCGATAACACTGATCGTTCAGGACACCATCCGTTGCGGGTGGTGTTTTTGGCTGTTCAGAAGATAATGGGCCGGAAAGGGATACGTGGGGCAAATGTAATCGGAAAACCAACCACAACGTGCATGAGCAGAGATATTCGCCACACTGCTGTCTAACCAGTTCACTTCGTATGAGTAAATATCTCTTGCGAAACTAATCTTATTAGTTTATATTTAAACTAATAAGATTAGTTTTGAGGAGGAAGTTACAATGAGAGTGACAAAAGAAGGCGGTTTGCATCAGCTTACGTGGCTGCCGCGTATTTTTCCAGTGAATTGCTATTTGATTGAAGAAGAACAGGAGCTTACCCTTATAGACGCGGGAATGTCCTACAGTCTGCAAGGCATTCTAAGTCAGGTCGCCAAGCTAGGTAAGCCACTGACCCGCATCATCCTGACTCATGGTCATATGGATCATGTCGGGGCGCTTGATGCCTTGAAGAAGCAGGTGCCGGAGGCTAAACTCTATATTTCGGAGCGGGATGCTGCATTGTTGGCTGGTGACCGCTCGTTAAGAGCAGGTGAGCTACAGACTCCTATTAAGGGCAGTGTACCCGCCAAAATAGTAACCAGGCCCGACATTCTGCTGCATGACGGCGATAGGATCGGTTCGCTGATGGCGTTCAGCACTCCCGGACATACGCCGGGATCGATGTCTTTTCAGGACCGGCGCAGTGGAGCGCTGATCGTTGGTGATGCATACCAGACCTTCCGGGCCACGGCGGTGTCCGGCAAGAAGGTCGCCTGGTTTCCTTTTCCGGCCATGGCGACTTGGAGTCCCGAACAGGCCCTGGTCAGTGCTTACAGGCTGATTGATCTTGCCCCTCCTGTACTGGCGGTAGGACACGGTGACCTGCTTATAGCTCCGGTGGAGGCGATGAAGCGGGCGGCTGCGGAGGCTGAAGGGCAATTCAAGAGAGGAGAGAGGATACATGGCTAGAGCAGGTCTGGACACACACACGCTGGTGCTGGCTGCCGCAGAACTGGCGGATGAATACGGGATCGAAGAAGTGACGCTGGCTGCACTTGCCGCGAAGCTGGGTGTCCGTTCCCCGTCACTCTATAATCACATCAACGGGCTGGCGGGGCTGCGTACACTGATGGCGGTATATGGTCTGGAGCAACTGTATGAGGTCATATCGGAGGCAACGGAGGGGCTTAGCGGAGAAGCTGCGGTACATGCGATGAGTCAGGCCTATATCAGATTCACCAGAGCACACCCGGGGCTGTACCAGACGACGCTCCAAGCACCCGAACAGGGGGATACTGCTCTGGAGGCGGCGAGTGCAAAGATTCTGTCGCTCATCATCCAATTGATATCCGCGTTCGGTTTGGATGAGGAAGGCAATCTGCATGCTGTCCGTGGATTACGGAGTATCCTGCATGGATTGTCTACCCTGGAGCATCAGGGCGGATTTGGAATGCCACTGGACCTGAATGTCACGCTCACCCGGCTGATTAATACCTATATTGCGGGAATCCGGTGTATGGGATCGGACGAAGCAAGCCTGAAATAACAACAAAGAGCAATCTCCGAGTGAGGTTGCTCTTTGTTGTCACGGCTGATTGGGCCTAACGGTGTAAATGCAGTTTCTTCCTCCTTTTAAAATGTACTCCCCCCGTTCAATATGAACGTCCTCGCCTAGAACGGTTTTAAATAAATGCAATTCATTCTTGCATAACCCGGTACACACAGCCGCCGCTTCACAGATCGGGCAATGTTTCTCAATGAATAAGAGACTGCCATCCTCCTGCTCCTTCACCTCGGCCATGTAACCTTCATTCGTTCGAATCTCGGCCAGTTTCTCCAATTTCTCTCTAACATCCGATGCCGCACCAAGATGCTGGAGATATTGTGCCTGCATCTTTTTATTTCGAACATCCAGCAGCTTGTCCAACCCTTCGTTACCGAAAGCTTCTTTCATCGACTGAATGAGACTGATGGATAAATCCGAATATCCGGTTGGAAAAAAACGATTAGCCGCGGGTGTTAATATCCATAGCTTGGTGGGCCGGCCCATGGGACGTGCTTCTTCCACATTCGTAACCAATCCTTCTTCCTTCAGCGCATTCAAATGTTGGCGAATAGCCATTCCAGACAGTGAGAAATGAGAGGAGAGGGTCATAACATCCAAGCCCCCACGCTCTTTTAACAGATTAATGATCGCTCTTCGGGTACTGGTGGAGACATCCTTTTTGATTTGATTCGGGCTCATGGTGCGCCTCCTTTTTGCAGCTATTGAAGCTGCATCACTCCCTACATTTTAAATAAAAATGTTGACAAAGTCAAAGGCGGACTGTAGCGTAGACATTATAAACAAAAATGTTTACTAAGTATCCGGATACGATGTATACATACCAAACTTTCTTGGAGGTCACCATTCATGCCGTCTAATCATCAAAGTATTTTCAGCCCGCGTTACTTTGCACTATCCATAGGAATTATCTTGTCAGTGATGGCCGTGGGATTCGAAGGTCTGTCCGTAACCACCATTGCTCCCTCGATTGCTGGAGACTTGAACGGTCTTAGCCTGTTCGGGTGGATATTCAGTACGTATCTGCTTGCGCAGATTATCGGAACGCTGGTCGTCGGTCGAATCATAGATAAAAGAGGCCCTGCTGCACCATTCACTTATGCACTTCTATTGTTTATCGCAGGACTGGTCGCTGCGGCAACAGCAGGAGATATGTATATCATGATTGGATCACGGGCCCTGCAAGGTTTGGGTGCCGGAGCTATGATGACTTGTGTGTATACGGCTATTTCCTTAAGTTACCCGGATGAATTACGTGCCAAAATACTTGGAGCCTTTGGAACAGCCTATGTTCTTCCGTCTATGCTCGGTCCATACGTAGCAGGTCTTATAGCAGATCAGTGGTCCTGGCGGTTTGTTTTCTGGGGGATTTTACCTGTACTGGTTGTTTCAGCGGTGCTTAGTTTACCGGCTTTCAGGAAATTGAAAGTGCAGCAGTCGGGAGGGGCTAGCGGATCTTCATCTACTTGGATGGCGTTACTCTTAACGATGGGTACTGGCCTTTTCCTGGTTGGTCTAAGTATGCTTCCGGGTATGAAGGGATTTGTCTTCGCCCTGATTGGCCTCGCAGGTATGATAGTACCGCTCCGTCAATTGCTGCCGAAGGGAACACTTACGCTGCGGAGAGGGATGCCGGCGATTCTGGCAACACGCGGATTGTTCTTCGCTGCCTATGCCAGCACACAGAATTTCCTGGTATTGGCCCTCATTGAGGTGAAAGGAATAACCCCTTCTCAGGCGGGTTTAATCGTAGCGAGTGCAGCATTAAGCTGGTGTATCATTTCGTATCTGCAAGGGCGTTGGGATGCGGCAGATCAGGGCCGGGGACGTCATATGAGAATCATTCTGGGGGTATTTCTGCTTGCCGTAGGGATTGCCATCGTTTTTTGGATACCGGTTGTTTCTGTTGCCGTTGCCGTTATGGGTCAGATTATCGCCGGGGTCGGTATTGGATTGGCACATCCGGTTAGCGGTGTTGTAGCCTTTTCCCAAGCCGGGGAAGGCGGTGCGGGCCAAACCTCGGCAAATCTGCAATTTGCGGATTCTTTTACACCCGGTGTAGTGATCGGGATTGGGGGTTCGATCCTTGTCGTATGTCAGGCTGCTGGAATGTCACTGCAATCCGGCTTAATTGTAGCCATGGGCTTCCATCTCTTGTTGATCGTCATAAGTATGATTGCCAGCACCCGGATTTCACCGCAATCCATTAGTAAGACTGAACCTAAGAAAGAGGGTGTAAATATCATTGTCCACTGAGGATACGGAGAAACTTTTTATAGCCTATGACATCATCGGGTCTAAATGGACGATCCATATCTTATTCACTCTTTCTTACGGTCCGAAGAAATTCAGCGAAATGACCCGGAGTATTCCTTCTATTACGCAAAGAATCCTTTCTCAGCGTTTAAAGGAGCTTCAACATCATAATCTGGTCAAGAGAACCAGTCCGCAGCGTCCTACACGAACCATGTATGAACTTACACCAAAAGGAGCGGCTCTCGCGACATTCATACCTTGTCTAATGGACTGGGGTAGCCAAGACTAAATTAAGCTTGTATAGGAGGAATGAAGATGAACATTGAGGTCAGTGAGATCGCAGCAGAGAAAATTGCCGAAATCTTGTTAAATGCTGATACAAGGCACTCTTTTCTTAGAGTAGGCGTTGAAGAAGGGGGATGCAGCGGATTATCTTATACCCTTGTTTTGGATGAGCAGCAAACAGAGGAGGATGTGGTGTTCAATAAAGATAAATTCCGTATATTAGTTCACACGAAGAGTATTCCATATATTAACGGTCTTGAAATTGACTATGAACAAAGCGGAATGATAGGCGGATTCACCATGAATAACCCTAATGCCAAAGCCTCTTGTGGATGCGGTGCCAGTTTTAGAATGGCTAATTATCGGGGGGAAGTTAAAAAATGTGATTAACCTTTCATTTCTTTGTTGAAAAAACAGATGCCTGGATTTTACAGGACCATCATTTCCAGATTGGCTGTGATGAGAATGGTATATTTTTAAAACAAATTACTTTGAAGTGAATTTGCTCGTCTATAGTGATAAGCTTAATTTGGTGTACAAGCCAGATTGATTTAGGAGGCTGAATTACGTGGGCGAAGCAGATAAGCAAGAGAATGTAACCACCTTTGAAGAGATGGCTGAGGTAGTCGCCAGACTGGGGATTGTGCCGCTAGCCCCTCTGATCCCGGGGCATCCGTCCGTGAACGGGCTGACGCTGGCGGAGAATTGGCATACCGATACAGAGCTGGACCCCTGGCGCTGGCGGGTCAGATTTCCCGGAGAAGGCTTAGCCGGCTACGGAAAATTCATCAAGAAAAAAGCCGTGCTCGTATCCCGCGAGTGGCTTCCGGCGTACTTGGCAGCGGCCGGGCCTCAGCAGTCTCTCGAGGAGCGGTATAAGAGCGGCCTGTCCACGAGAGAAGCGCTGACTCTCCTGGAGCTTATCCGGGCGAACGAGGGAATAGAGACACGCCAGTTGCGCTCCATGGCGGATATGAAGGCCAAGGAGAAGAAGACGGCTTTTGACAATGCGGTGACGGAGCTGCAAGGGTCTCTGGATATCGTAATCTCCGGCGTGAAGCAGCGGGTGAATGCGGAAGGAGAGCCGAATGGCTGGAACAGCACCTCTTTTGAAACCTCGGGGCACTGGATGCATGAAGCTGGCATTCCGCCCTTTGAGGGATCGAGAGAAGAGGCGATAGTCTGGCTGCGTTCACGTATGGAAGAGGCATGGGCATTGGAGGCGGTTGCCTGGATCAACAAGGCGCTGGGCTGGAAATAAGTAAAAATGCCTTTGGTATCCATTTAAAGAACGGTAGTCCTCTACGTGAAGAGGGCTGCCGTTTTTGACTTTTTATGATGGTGAACAAATAAAAACGGCTAATCTCATTCCCGCAGGAGCAGACCGGCCGTAAGCGCTTACGAATATATGTTTGTCCTGCATATCTTGTGTATATTGAAGCAGCCTTACAGCATAGGGCCAAGGTAGGCAACCAGGAAGTACAGGAATCCGAACAGCAGCATGATATAGGCGGTGTACTTGATGGCGTCGGAGGCGACGATACTTAAGTCTTTGGGAGTCTGGACTTCCAGACGTTCTGTTTCCGTAGAATCGGTGTTGTCATGATTGAAAGATTCTTTCATCAGAATTCCCTCCTTAGATTTTTCATGGACTACAATCTTTCTCATTTGGCACTGTAAACACTATCTATAATTGTATTGTGACATATTTGTGAACTAATTTCAACAATATTGTGAAAATTCTTTGACAGAATGTTCACATTTGGGCTGTTTGGGTTGCTTTTATCTCAGTTCAACTCAAAGACCCTGCCATTCCTCAAGAGGAAATAGCAGGGTCTCATTCATAGTACAATGATTAAGCTTACGCCCAGTCTCCATTACGGAAGATCGGGCCCTTGGAGCCGTCATCGGCAATTCCGTCGATGTTCATCTCCGGGGAGCCCATCATGAAGTCGACATGGGTGAGGCTTTGGTTCATGCCCTTGTCCACCAGCTGTTCCTTAGTCATGTTAATGCCGTCCTGCAGGGTGAAGGCGTAGGAAGCGCCAAGTGCCAGATGGCAGGAAGCATTCTCGTCATATAGGGTGGTGTAGTAGAGAATACCGCTCTCCGAGATCGGGGAGTGGAAGGGCACGAGAGCCACTTCACCGAAGTAGGCAGCACCTTCATCCATTGCCAGCAGGGAAGCGAGGGCTTCCTGGCCCACTTCAGCAGTAAAGTCTGTAACTTTACCATTCTCAAGAGTCAGGCTGAAGCGGTCGATGATGTTGCCGCCATAGCTAAGCGGCTTCGTGCTGCGGACTGTGCCGTTCGCACCACTCTTCAGCGGAGCGGTGAACACTTCCTCGGTCGGAATGTTCGCCAGGAAGGACATTCCGCGGCTGTTCACCGCACCGGCCTGACACCAGATATGGCCTTCAGGCAATTCGATCGTCAGATCAGTGCCCGGAGCCGTGTAGTGCAGCTTGCGGTATTTCTTGGTGTTCAGCAGCTCACAGCGCTGCTTCAGGCCCGCCAGATGGACACTCCAGGCCTGCACCGGATTCTCCTGGTCTGCGCGCACAGCCTTGAAGATGGCGTCCCAGAGCAATTCGATCTGCTGCTCAGGCGCAGCGTCCGGGAACACCTTTGCGGCCCAAGAGGCGGATGGGAAGGCTAGGCCGGTCCAGCTGACCTGATTAGCCATCAGCATCTCGCGGTAAGGAGCCATAGCTTGACCGGCGGTCTTCTGATGGTTCGCAATACGGCTTGCATCAACACCATTAAGCAAGTCCGGATTCGCGGAGATGATTGTCAGGAACGCCGCGCCGCCCAGTGCCAGATCCTCCAGCTCATCAGCCTGCCACTTCGGCGGCTCAAGGAAACTCTCGGACGGTGCGAGATCATAACGGGTACGGGTGACGAATTCATCGGAATAGTTAACCTTGACGAGCTTCGCACCTGCTTCATAGGCCTGGCGTACAATCAGGCGGACCAACTCAGCCGATACGATATCCGCATTCACGACAAGGGTCTGGCCGGGTTGAATATTAACGCCGATCTTTACAGCGAGCAGTGCATAATTCTCCAGCTTTTGGTTGAAATCCAGCAATAGCTTCAGCTCCATTCGTTATCTAATGAAATGCATTAGTCTATAAGGGGGTTTAAAAGGCCCAGTTGCCCTTCTGGAAGACCGGCTCGCGCGTACCATCAGCGGTAATTCCGTAGATATCCATCTCGGCTGAGCCGATCATGAAGTCAACGTGAGTCACACTGTTGTTGAGGCCGCGGGCGGTCAGTTCATCCTGGTTCATTTCTTTGCCGCCTTCCAGACAGAAGGCATAGGCGGTGCCGATAGCCAGATGGTTGGAGGCATTCTCGTCGAACAAGGTATTGAAGTAGAGAATGCCTGATTCCGAGATCGGCGACTTATGCGGCACCAGTGCGACTTCCCCCAGATATTTGGCACCTTCGTCCAGGCTGATCAGATATTCGAGAGCTTCCTGGCCCTGCTCAGCGCTTACACTGGTAATCCGGCCTTGCTCAAAAGTGATCGAGAAGCCATCAATCACATTCCCGCCGTAGCTAAGCGGCTTCGTACTGCGGACCGTACCATTCACGCCGGTTTTCAGCGGAGCTGTGAACACTTCTTCCGTCGGCATGTTGGCGACAAAAGAATGACCTTTGGCATTGATGCTGTCCCCTTGCGCCCATAAATGGCCTTCAGGCAGTTCAATGCTAAGGTCAGTTCCAGGTGCTATGTAATGCAGGCTGGCGTACTTTTTCGCGTTAAGAACATTTGCCTTCGACTCAAGTGTGTCGAGATGCTCCTGCCAGGCGGCAACAGGGTCCTCACGGTCCAGACGGACAGTATGGAAGATGGCCTCCCACAGCTTGTCTACACGCTGGTCAGCAGGGACTTCAGGGAAGACTTTGTCTGCCCAAGGCTGGGACGGGATCGCTACAATGCTCCAGCTAACCTTGTCGGACATCTGCAATTCACGGTATTTCGTAAGCGCTGCGCCCCGGGTCTTCTGGAAGTTCGCAATCCGCTCAGGATCAATGCCTTTGAGGGCATCCGGGTTCTCGGCAATGACCGACAAGAAGGCGGCTCCGTTCTCGGCAAACTCGGTCATTTCACCGGCAAACCAGGTTGGGGCCTTGGTAAATACTTCGGGTGCGGCATGTTCGAACTGCTGGCGGGTGATGAACTCGTCACTCCAGTTCACCTTAACCTGGCTGGCGCCGATGGCATACGCCTTGGCCGTAATCAGGCGGACGAACTCGGCTGCAGTGATCGGGGCGTTCACGACCAGGATTTGTCCCGGCTGAACATTCACACCGATTTGTACTGCTAAATCAGCGTATTTACTTAGCTTGTCCTGAAGCTCTGTTTCAGTCATTGACATTTCCTCCATTACCATTATTTTTAGCTCTATATAAGCATTGTACTAAATTATTAACCGCCGGATGAAAAAAGTCAATTACAGCGCAAAAGGAAAGAGAATTGCTGACATATCAATGTTATACTGGATATTGTGGGCATGATCAGATGAAAGGAAGGAAAGAGGATGAACCTGGAAATCACCAAAGCAGAAATGAAACGGGTAGAGGATAGAAGTTTTGTGGGGAGAACGGTATTTACATTAGAGAATCACCGTTCCCCTTATGAGATTACTTTCTACAGTTCCCGTGGAACCGAATGGGATTACAGCCTGAGCTTCGCCGGTGAGCCGGGGAGTGAGGAGCAGTTCCTGGAAGTGGATGCGCTGCTGGAGAATGACGATGATCTGTACAATCAGCTGCTGGATGCAGCGCTGGATACCCAGGAGATCCCGGAAGAGGAAGCTTAAGCTTACTTGCGGATATAAAAATGCGACCCCCGTCCCGGCAGATTGCCTTGGACGAGCAGGGTCGCATTTTTTCAATAGTTACCGTCCCTTAGCCGATGGTGATATTGCCTTCGGGGTAACGGTACAGCTCCTTGCTGTTCTTCGGCTTGAGCGCATAGGCCAGGGTAAGCGGCCCGGTCCGGCCCACGAACATAAGAATGATCACCAGCACCTTGCCGATCGTGGTTAGCTCTGTGGTCAGTCCCATGGTGATGCCTGAGGTGCCAAAGGCGGACACTGCCTCGAACAGTACGCTCAGGAAATCTGCGCGCTCTGTTACGGACAGAAGCATCGTGGAGATAACCACCAGCATCAGTGAGAGCAGTGTCATGGTAATGGCTCTGTAGACATTCTCCTTCGAGATCCGGTGGCGGAACATGACGATATCCTCTTTGCCCCGCAGCTTGGCGTAGGCGGTGCTGGCCAGAATGGCAAAGGTGGTAATCTTGATTCCGCCTCCGGTAGAGCCGGGAGCCGCCCCGATGAACATCAGCAGAATCATCAGGAACTGGGTAGACTCCCGCAGCAATGGAATCTCGATGGTGGTCACGCCGCCAGAACGGGGCGTAATAGCCTGCAGGAAGGAGGCCATAATCTTGCCTCCGGCATGCAGCGGCTTCAGTGTAGCGTTCAGCTCCAGCCAGAAGAAGACAATGGCTCCGACCAGAATCAGCACGGCTGAGGTCGCCAGCACGACCTTCGAGTGCAGCATCAGCCGCTTGCGCTTAGGATAATCAATCACATCGGATAAGACGATGAAGCCAATTCCGCCAAGGAAGATCAGCAGCATGGAGGTAATATTCACAACAGGATCTTCTACATAGCGGGTTAAGCCGCTGAACGGCCCGTGAATATCGCCGAACAAATCGAAGCCCGCGTTGTTGAAGATAGAGATACTATGGAAAAGTCCATAATAAGCTGCTTTGCCTATCGGCATATCCACTACAAATCGGGCAGCCAGCAGAATGGCCCCGGTTAATTGAATCACCAGGGAATAGATCAGAACCCGGCGGATCAGCTTGACGATCCCCTGCATGGAGTTCTGGTTCATGGATTCCTGTAGCAAGAGGCGTTCCTTCAATGAAATTCGTTTGTTCAGCACCAGAGTGATCAGCGTCGCCATCGTTACGAAGCCGAGACCGCCGAACTGGAACAGTACGAGAAGCACAATCTGTCCGAAGGTCGAGAGCTGTGTTCCCGTGTCGATAACGGCAAGACCGGTTACGCAGGTCGCCGAGGTTGCCATGAACAGCGCATCAATGAATGAGATTCTTCCGCCGGTGGAAGCAGCGGGCAGCGATAACAGCAGGGTTCCGGCAGCGATTAGGACCACAAAGCCGAGAGATAGTATTTTGGGCGGCGTCAGCTTCAGATGCCCAAAGAAAAGGTTAGCCAAGTTCATTCTCCTGACAATAGGGATAGGATCTGACAAGATTATAGCATAACATCTATTCCCTTCACCAAGCAGGCAGGATATTGACATATTTTATCGAAATCATTATAGGCTATAGGATTCAACAACTTGCACTTATATGAGGAGGCTATACTGCTGTGACAAGTCCGATACGCAATCAGGTTGGCGCTGTCTTCATTCCGGTTAGTGATATCGAAAGGTCCAGAAACTGGTATTGCAGCCTGCTGGGGCTGCCGCTGGACGGCGAGGTATTATTCGGGCATCTGTATGATGTGCCGATGCAGGGACCGGGGATCGTGCTGGACAGCATTATTTTCACAGCCGAGGCCGTACTGAAGGTACCAACCTTCCATCTGCTTACAGAGGACATCGATGCCGCCTATGATTATGTCAAAGCCAGCGGAGCGGAGATCCTTACGGATATTGAGAATGACCATTGGTTTAACTTCAAGGACCCGGACGGAAATGTGCTGATGATCTGCCGCTCCGTCACTTAGTTAATCGGGTTAATTATATTTGTTAATCACGTTAATTATACAAAGATATGATTCGCTCTTTATTGCAGGAGGAAAGGGAATGAACGTAAAACTAAGGGAACTGCTCCCGGGGGATGCAGCGGCGCTGTTGACCCTCCAGCATCGTCTGGACGGGGAAACCTCCTTTATGCTCCTGGCCCCGGGCGAGAGGCAGAGCGCCATTCCCCAGGTGGAAGACATGATTAGAGGCTTACATCAAGCGGAGAACTCGCTTATTCTGGGAGCAGAAGCAGACGGTGAGCTTGCAGGATACCTGTCAGTCGAAGGAGGGAGCTTCAGCCGCAATAGACACAGTGCTTATATTATTACCGGTATCCTGAAGCAGTATCAGGGCAGGGGCATCGGCAGCGCATTGTTCAAAGAAATGGACCAATGGGCCAGGCAGTGCGGCTTGGTGCGTCTGGAGCTTACGGTGATGCAGCATAATGAACAGGCGGTTGCGCTGTATAAGGGGCAGGGCTTTGAAATCGAGGGCTTGAAGCAAAAATCGCTACTGGTAGACGGGCAATGGGTGGATGAATACTATATGGGTAAAGTATATAGTTAATTGCATTAACTATAAGAATGAAGTAAGGCGCTCCCCAGTAACTCAAGGGGAGCGCCTTACTTGTTGCAGCTTATCTGTACGCCTTAATCGTTGTGTACATCCGAATCTTCGGTGACCGGAAGATCGATCAGGATCTCCACCTTGCGGATACGGTGGCGGTTCATCTCACGGACAGTCAGGGTGACATGCTCGTATTGATGGCTTTTGCCGACCACAGGCTCTTCCAGGTGACTGTACAGCCATCCGCCGATTGTGGTGACTTCTTCATCATGGAAATCAAGTCCCGTAAGATCCTTGACCTCCAGCAGAGAGACATTGCCGTCGAACAGATAATGAGTGTCGCTCAGCTTCTCTACATTTCTGCGTTCATCCTCGTCGAACTCATCGCGGATCTCACCGACGATCTCTTCCAGAATGTCCTCAATCGTAATCAGGCCGGAGGTGCCGCCGTATTCATCCAGCAGCAGGGCGATATGCACGCGCTCCTTCTGCATACGGGTCAGCAGGGTCTTCACTGGCGTAACTTCCGATACGGTCACTAGAGGCAGGATCAGGCTTTTGAAATCGAAATCAGGATTGTTATCGTATTGCAGGTAGAGCTGCTTGGTATTGATCATACCAATGATATTGTCTTTGCTGCCGTCAGCTACAGGGAAGCGGGTATACTGCTCCTTGCGGATAATATCGAAATTCTCCTGCAGCGAATGATCGGTGAACAGGCATACCATATCTGTCCGGGGAACCATAATTTCTTTGGCGAGCATCTCATCAAAGGTGAAAATCCGGTTAACATAACCGTATTCCGCTTTGTTGATTTTGCCGCTCTCATAGCTCTCGGACAGGATCAGGCGGATCTCGTCTTCGCTGTGCGCGTCGCCGTGTTCACTGGCAGGCTTCATGCCGAACATACGGACGAGCAGGTTGGCGGAACCGTTCATAATCCAAATCAAAGGGTACAATATTCTGTAGAACCAAATAATCAGCGGTGCGGTAATCTGACCAATTTTCTCCGGAATATTAATAGCGGCGGTCTTCGGTGCAAGCTCTCCGACCACGACGTGGAGGAAGGTGGCGATAATGAAGGCCAATGCAAAAGCAATGGGCTTACTAACGTTATGGCTCACACCAGCCAGATCAAACAATGGAATGAGCAGCTGCTCAAAAGCAGGCTCTGCCAATGCCCCGATCCCGAGTGCAGTAATCGTGATACCGAGCTGGCAGGCGGACAAATATCCATCCAGGTTAGCGGCTACCCGCTGTACTGCCAGTGCGTTCTTCTTGCCGTCCAGCACCATTTGGCTGACCTGGCTTCCCCGTAATCTCACTACTGCAAACTCCGTCGCTACAAAAAATGCGGTTAAAATAATCAAAATTGCCACGAGCGTCAAACTAAGTCCTATACCCATATAATCTTTACCATCCCTTTCGTCCCTAAAATAGGTTATACTCATATTATGAGTTCATATGAACCTATTGTACGAACTTTTCAGTGAAATATCAAATGGTGGAGGGTTGCCAGCTATGGAAGCTTTTACACTTAGCCGGATAGAGATGTCCGGACTATTACTGTCTCTAGGGCCAAACTCGGAGCGGAAGCCGCTCCATATTCTGCAGGAAGCCTGGACGAAGTTCCACCGTGACGAGGTGCGGGAGGGGACAAGTCTGCCCGCTTTTCTGTCTACGGATATCCCCCCGATTCTGCAAAAGCTGATCAAAGGCAGCGGTGTCAAAGGGCTGTCCCTGGGTGAAATTGCTTCGCTTGGCGGACTGATTGAGTATTCCACGTTATCCGTCTCTGCTATGCAGAATTGGGTGAAGCGGGATTTCAAGGAATATCTCGGGTCCCCGCGTGAAGGGAAGAAGTACTCCATTAATCAGGCGGCCATTCTATTTATAATAGATGATCTGAAGGCTGCGCTTGATTTCGAGAGCATCAGGCAGCTCTTCCGTATGCTGTTCCTGGCGCCTGAACGTGATGACGACGATCTGGTGGAGCCAGCCCAGCTGTATCACGGGTATGCCGAGCTGTTCGAGGAGATTAAGAGCCGTTCCCCGATGCCGGCTGAGGGACAGGCTTTGACCGGGAATCCCAAGGAATATCAGTGGAGATCGGACAGCGGAATCAAGTCGGCCATGGACGGAATGATGAAGCGGCTCAGCCACCTGAGCAGAGGGCAGCGGGATGCAGTGCAGAATATGCTGCTGATCGCTGCGATCTCGGTGCAGACCTGTTATTTTCAGGCGATGGCCCGGCAATATTTCAATGCGGTGTTATTCCTTGATTTTTGAACCATCCGCTTCTAGAATGTGTAAGTGATACTATTCAGGAATTATTGGATTAGCGGGAATCAGGGGAGAGGGGCCTTAAGTCATGTGGAATCAAATGTCGCTGCTGCAGAATCCGAAGCAGCGGAAGCTGCTCTTCAGTGCAGGTCTAAGCTGGATGTTCGACGCGATGGATGTAGGGATGATCTCGTTCGTCGTGGCTGCACTGGCCAAGGAATGGTCGCTGGGACCGGAAAAGATCGGCTATTTAACCAGCATTAACTCAGTGGGGATGGCCGTCGGTGCAGCTGCAGCCGGGATTATGGCGGACCGCTTCGGCCGCAAATCAGTGCTGCTCTGGACGCTGCTGATCTTCTCGATTGCAAGCGGACTGTCGGCCTTCGCCGCAGGCTATGCAGTACTGTGCGTGCTGCGCTTCATTGCCGGCTTCGGGCTGGGCGGAGAGCTGCCGGTGGCTTCGACACTGGTATCCGAGAGCATGCCGGTTAAGGAAAGAGGCAGGGCTGTTGTGCTGCTCGAGAGTTTCTGGGCGCTCGGCTGGATTCTGTCGGCGCTGATTGCGTACTTCGTCATTCCGGATTACGGCTGGCGGGTCGCCTTCGCCATTGGGGCGGTACCGGCGCTATATGCGCTCTATCTGCGCAGGGCAATCGATGACTCACCGAAGTTCGCGGAGATCAAGAAAGCTCCTCCAGTGCCGTTGAAGAAGCGTATAGCGGCAGTCTGGTCGGCAGAGCACCGCCGCTCGACCATCATGCTGTGGATTCTGTGGTTCACCGTGGTCTTCTCTTATTATGGAATGTTCCTGTGGCTGCCGACGGTGATGGTGCTGAAGGGCTTTAGTCTGGTCAAAAGCTTCGAGTATGTGCTGATCATGACACTCGCCCAATTACCGGGTTACTTCACCGCCGCCTATTTCATCGAGAAATACGGCCGCAAATTCGTACTGGTCATCTACCTGCTGCTGACAGCCGTCAGCGCGGCTTGGTTCGGGAATTCAACGACCGAGGGCATGCTGATGGCTGCCGGGATCTGCCTGTCGTTCTTCAATCTGGGAGCCTGGGGCGGGATGTACGCGTATACGCCTGAGCTGTATCCGACTAAGATCCGTTCCACAGGTGTGGGACTCGCCACCTCCTTTGGACGTATTGGCGGTATTATTGCTCCTACGCTGGTCGGCCTGATGGTCGGCAAGGCAGTCGGGATCGGCTCCATCTTCATGATTTTCTTCGTTACCATTGTAATCGGCGCCCTGGCGGTACTGTTCCTGGGGAAAGAAACGAAGGGACTGGAGCTAGAGTAGACTGCTACGGAATAGATGCATACTTAACAGAGCTAACCAGGACTAACAGGCCAGCCGGAATCTTCCGGCTGGCTTTTGTCTTACTTATTTGATATAACCCCTTACTTTTCTGGATTTACCCTATGCAGGACGTTCCGTATAATCATTTATGTAACCGCTTACTTCACAAATTTGAGGAGGCAACAGATGACAATCAAGGGGACAAAAGGACTTGTACTGCTTCTAAGCTCAATATTGCTGATGACTACGGCTGCATGCTCATCCGGCGGTGCGAATGCACCGGACGGAGCCAAGGCTTCTTCCAAATCAGAGGGTTCGGCACCTGCAATTGAGCTGCGCATGACCTGGTGGGGCTCACAGACACGCCACGATCTGACCACCAAGATGATCAAGCGCTTCGAGGAGAAGAATCCGGGCATCACGATTAAGCCGGAATATTCCGGCTGGGACGGTTATTTCGATAAGCTGTCTACTCAGGTAGCAGGCTCGAATGCTCCGGATATCATTCAGATGGACTATGCGTTCCTGTCCGATTACGCCAAGCGCGGCACCTTGCTTGACCTGACGCCTTACACCCAGGATGGAACACTGCGGACCGGGGACCATGACAGCAGCATGCTCTCGGCAGGAAGCATTGACAACAAATTGTATGCCGTTACCCTTGGAGTGAACGCTCCCGGCGTCATCTATAATGCTTCTGTGCTTCAGGAGCTGGGAATTGCGGAGCCGCAGGAGTCATGGACGTGGAAGGATTTTGCGGAGATGTCAAATGCGATTGCTAAGAAGAAGGGCGACGGCTACTATGGGACGCCGGATATTTCAGGCACCACGAACATCTTCGAGGTATTCGTCCGCCAGAACGGGAGCGGCCTGTTCGCCGGGAACAAACTTGGTGTCTCACAGGAGGTCATCGATGAATGGTTCAATTACTGGCAGGGGCTGCGGGACAGCGGCGGTGCTACAACGGCAGAGGTGACTGCCGCGATGACGAATGCGCTGGAGACCCGGCCGCTGTCCGTTGGCCAGTCCGCCCTTGATTTCGCCTGGTCCAACCAGCTGATTACCTATCAGAATGTGCTGAAGGACCAGAGCCAGAAGCTGAAGATGCAGGTGATTCCCCATATGGAAGGCGAGCAGAAGATCGGCGAATATCTGAAGCCCGGCCAGTTCATCTCCGGGAATGCCAAGACCAAGTATCCCAAGGAGGTAGCGAAGCTCATCGACTTCATGGTCAATGACCCGGAAGGCACTGCTATTCTGGGGGCTGAACGGGGAGTGCCGGTCAATTCCGCAGTCCGGGAGCAGCTGAAGCCGTCGCTTACAGCAGAAGAGCAGTTAATCTTTGATTTTATCGATGTGGTCTCCAAGCATTCCAGTGATATTGACCCGCCGTACCCGCAGGGCTTCTCGGAGATTGATAAGAACTTCAAGAGTGCCAGCGAGCAGATCTCCTTCGGTCAGGCCGGCATTCCGCAGGTAAGCGAACAGTTCATCTCCGGTGCTAACGCCATACTGGACAAGGCCAAATAAATATAGAGGAGCGAGAGAGCCATTGAGTGCAGATCTGATGACAGTAGATAGACCAGCAGGCATGAATCGGCGTAAAACAAAGCTGCGCTATAACCAGAACGGGGTTGCCCTCCTGTTCCTGTCGCCCTGGCTGCTGGGGCTAGTGTGCCTGACACTGGGGCCGATGGCGGCCTCACTCTATTTTTCTTTTACAGATTACAGTATTCTGGAGAGCTCCAGATGGATCGGTCTGGACAACTTCAGGACGATGCTCACCGCAGATCCGTTATTTATCCAATCGCTGAAAGTCACCTTCATCTTCGTATTCGTGTCTGTGCCGCTGAAGCTGATGTTCGCCCTGGCCGTGGCCCTGCTCCTCAACAAAGGAATACGGGGCCTCGGCATCTACCGGACGGTCTATTACATCCCTACGCTGCTCGGAGGTAGTGTCGCTATTGCCATGCTGTGGCGCAAGATGCTCGGCGGCGGCGGGCTGCTGAATCAGCTATTGGCCATGGTGGGGATACAGGCGCCTGACTGGGTATCGAATCCCAAATACTCGCTGTATTCGCTAATCCTGCTGTCGGTATGGCAATTCGGCTCGTCGATGATCATTTTCCTGTCAGGACTGAAACAGGTGCCGCCGGAATATTATGACGCTTCTTCGGTGGACGGTGCAGGCAAGGTAGGGCAATTCCTGCATATTACGCTGCCGGTGCTGTCTCCGGTAATCTTTTTCAATGTCATCATGCAGACGATCACCGCCTTCCAGTCGTTCACCCAAGCCTTCATTATCAGTAACGGCAGCGGGGGACCGGTGAATTCCACCTTGATGTATTCCCTGTACCTGTACAAGAAGGGCTTCTCGTTCTTCCAGATGGGCTATGCTTCGGCGATGGCCTGGGCACTGGTGCTGCTGATCGGGATATTCACACTCCTGCTATTCGGCAGCAGCAAGCTGTGGGTGCATTATGAAGATGGGGGGAAATAAGTTATGGATACAGGCAGCACATCGAAAAGTGCCGTTTGGCTCAAGCACTTCATCATCTGTCTGATCGCCTTTGTTATGCTGTACCCGGTGCTGTGGCTGGTGGGCAGCTCGTTCAAGCCGGCGAATATGATTTTCTCGGAAATCTGGTTCTGGCCCCGGCAATGGAATTTCCATAATTATGTCAGCGGCTGGTTCGGCTTTCAGGGCAGCTCCTTCGCCAAATTCCTGCAGAATTCGGCTCTGGTCTCTCTGGGGGCAGTGCTCGGCAATGTGATCACCTGCTCCATGGCGGCTTATGCGTTCGCGCGGCTGAATTTCCGGTTCAAGGCAGTGGGCTTCGCATTGATGCTGATGACGATTATGCTGCCGCTGCATGTGACCCTTATCCCGCGCTACATCCTGTTTAACAGCCTGGGCTGGGTGAACACCTTCGCGCCGCTGATTCTGCCCAAGTGGATGGCGACGGATGGCTTCTTTATCTTCCTGACGGTACAATTCATTCGCGGCTTACCGAAGGAGCTGGACGAAGCGGCAACGATTGACGGCTGCGGGCCTGTTCAAATCTTCAGCCGGATTATTATTCCGCTGGCGTTGCCTGCGCTGATTACTACGATGATTTTCACCTTTATGTGGACCTGGGATGATTTCTTCAGCCAGCTCATCTTCCTTAGCGATATCGGGAAATACACAGTGCCGCTCGGGCTGCGCCTGTTCCTGGACTCCAGCTCGCAGTCGGATTGGGGTCCGATGTTCGCCATGTCGGTATTGTCGCTGGTGCCGTGCTTCATTCTCTTCATCACACTGCAAAAGTATTTCGTGGAAGGAATTGCGACATCCGGCCTGAAAGGATAGAATCGTGGGAAAAGCATAGGGATGGGGCAGATGCAAAAAAGAATGCTCGGCACCTGGCTGCTGCGGATCAGGCGGAGCAAGCTCTCCACGCTGATGGCGGCCAGTATTATTACGTTCAATCTGATTTTTCTCGGATTCATAGTCCTGCTAGCGTACCGGACCTTCTCGGACGTAACCTTCAGCGAGATCAGCACGACCAGGCTTGCCCTGCTGAATGAGAGCACGAAGCGCGGCTTCGACTTCATGACCAATGTGTCGGGCACCGCCTACTCCATTGCAGCGAACAAGAGCGTGATTGAGGGGCTGGAGAACACGCCTGCCTCCAAGTATCAGATGATCTCCAGAAGGCGTGAGATTACGGAGATTCTCCAGCATTCGCTGGTGCTGAACGAAGGGGTAAGCTCGATTGAGATTTACAGTGATTTGTTCAACGGGGTGCCGCAAAGCTCGACGGATCTTGTCTTTCCGGTCTCTTCGATTAGGAACGAGAGCTGGTATCCCCAGCTGAAGCAGGCGGATTCGCTGTGGGTTCCCCTGGAGGGCAGCGGCGGTGATGATGAGCCTTATCTAATCGGCCATATCCAGCATCTGTTCGGAAATGAAGGCAAAACGATCGGCTACCTCTATATCCGGCTGTCCGCAGACGATATCCTGAAGCAGTTCAAGGACATTCCTGCTGTGCTGGACGGCCAGATCCATCTGGTGGATACAAGCGGCAATCTCCTGCTGCTGGTGAACAAGGAGAATGGCTCTGCCGGTAAGGCTGTACTGGAGGCAGACTGGCTCTACCGGCATACGTATGAGGGCAATGAAGGCTATGAGCTGCTGAAAAAGGACGGGCAGTCCTATCTCGTCCTGTTCTCCAGACCGAGCACGATCTCCTGGCGGCTGGTCCAGGTCATCCCGACGCGTGAGCTGCTGCAGGAGGTTCGGAAGGCGGACAGGCAGGTAATCGGGATCGGCCTGCTCTGTCTGCTTCTGTCGGCGCTGCTGGCGTATTTCTTCATCCGCAATATGATCCGTCCGGTGCGCAGGCTGATTCAGGAGATGCGGAAGCTGGAGCGCGGAGATTTCCGGGCCAGTATGAGTGAGTCGCTGACGGAGGAATACACGCAGATGTCTTACGGCTTCAACCACATGGTGAACCGGCTGCAGGAGCTGGTGCAGAGTGAGCGGGAAGCGAGCGCCGCGAAGCGGGAGGCTCAGGCCGGACTGCTGGAGGCCCAGATCAAGCCGCATTTCCTGTACAACACACTGGATATGATTCACTGGAAGGCGATGGATTACGACGCCCAGGATATCAGCTACATGATCACCCAGCTGGGCAAAATGCTGCGTATCGGCCTGAGCGGCGGCAGAATGCTCATCCGTCTGCGTGACGAGCTGGAGCATGCGCGGTGTTATGTGAGCATCCAGCAGGAACGGCTGCCGATTGCCATCGAGTATACGGAGTCGATTGCGGACCCGGCGGTACGGAGTTATTTCATTCCGAAGGTTATTCTCCAGCCGCTGATTGAGAATTCTATTATTCATGGCAGCCGGGAGCCTGGCTCCGGCCCTTTGCAGATTCACTTGGAGGTGCGGGAGATCAAGACGCCGGGAAGCCAGCCTTACTTGCAAATCACACTGCTGGATAACGGCAGGGGCTTAGAGGAAGGCTGGTCGATGGAGCAGGTGAGCGGCATCGGCACCCGCAATGTGATGAGCCGGATTCAGCTGTATTGCGGGGAACCGTACGGACTATACTTGGCCAACCGGCCGGAGAGAGGGGTTGCGGCTATGATTACGCTGCCAGTCATTGAGACAGAGGAGCAGCTGGAGCGGCTGCTGCGCGATCAGCTATGAGCCGCTCTATCCTGCTGGTGGATGACGACCCGCATATTCTGAAAGCCCTTACGAGACATGTGGGCTGGGAGAAGCTGGGCCTTACCCTGGCTGGAACAGCGGTCAACGGCCATGAAGCGCTGGAGCTGTTCCGCAGGCTCTCCCCCGATCTGGTGATGACCGATGTCTATATGCCGGGCATGGGCGGGCTGGAGCTTACAGAGGCGCTGAGGGAGCTGGCACCGGAGCTGCCGGTTATTATACTGAGCGGCTACGAGGAATTCGAGAATGCCCGGCAGGCGATGCGCTGGGGCGTCAGCCATTTCCTGCTGAAGCCGGCCCGGGTAGACGAGATCGAAGCTGTGCTCCGCGCTGTGCTGCTGGATCTGGATGCCGGCGAGCAGAAGAAGCGGCTGGAGGAGCGTTATCAGCAGGAAATCGGCCGCACGCTTCCTTTTCTGCGGGAACGCCTGCTTATGGAGCTGCTGACCACCCGCTACAGTGCGGAGGAATGCTCCGAGGAACGGCTCGGATATCTGCAGATTACCCGTCCGCAGCGGCTGGCGGCGGCCAGCATCCAGCTTAACCGGCCTTCGCCGCTGCATAAGCTGAAGGAGCGCGAATGGCAGCTGCTGCGCTTCGGAGCCGGTAATATCTGCCGGGAGACGCTGCAGCACAAGCTTGCAGGTCATCTCTCTGTGCAGGGGCATGTGCTGGACTACTCCGACGATCTGCTGGTGGTACTGGTGCTGGACCGTGAGGCTGGAGAGCCGATCCCCGTTCTGAAGGAAGTGGTTCAGGAGACGATGGATAAGATCCGGAATTACATTCAGCTTCAGGCCTATGCCGGCATTGGTTCGGTCAAGTCTGCCATCCATGAACTGATCGATTCGTATCTGGAGAGCAGAGAGGCGCTTGCTTCCGCAGAGTTTCAGGAGACCAGTCCCATCTACGCCTATGAGCCGTGTGCAAGCAGCAACCCGTGGACGCTGGAGGACTATTCCCGGCTGCTCCAAGAGTGGAATGAAGTGCTGCTGTGCCGGGATTCCTCAAAAATATGGGAGACCTGGGAGATCATCTTCGGCAGACTCCGGCAGGATGACCAGAATAACATTCAGGATATACAGACGGTGTGTGTCGGTCTGTTCACTACGCTGATGTATTACTGGAATGCCTGCTGCCCAGGCCGCACTCCCCCTATGAGCATGTCCGAATTCCTGCAGGCGGTGACGGGCTACTATACCTGGAGAAGCTTGACGGAGTGGATGGGCCAGATGATCCCGGCTTTCCTGACCGCAGCTTTTACCGAGATGAACGTCAAGAAGAACCGGCTGGTAGAGAGCGTCAAAAGCTATGTGGAAGCCCACTATACCCAGGAGATCAGCTTCATGGGCCTCGCGCAGGAGCTGCATGTGCATCCGAAATATCTAAGCCAGCTGTTCAAACGGATCAGCGGTGAGAATTTCGTCAGCTACCTGAACCAGTACCGGGTGGACCGGGCCATTGAATTCCTGCAATCCGGCCAGCATATGGTGTATGAGATCAGTGAGATGGTCGGCTTCAACAACCCTGCCTATTTCAGCCAGGTGTTTAAGATGATTACCGGGCGCAGCCCGAGTGATTATTTGAAGGGGTGAGGGTGGGGCGAAGGAACAGGTGTGAGTACAAGTACAAGTTAACCCCCAGCAGCCTTGCTCCGCTATTGCAGCCCGCAGGGTGAGTATAGTATATTCTTATGGAGACACAAACGAACGTTCTCATTGCCCGGCAGGCAACATTAAGCTGCGGTGCGGTGACAGGCGCTCTCATCCAAGATCTTGAGGAGTTAGTCTCTCAAGGTCTTTTTATTGATTTATGGCAGGACGCTGGAGGGTGGACGTATTCCTGCACATGACTGGAACGCCTGCATCCGCTGCATAGGGTATATGATATAATGTGAGAATTACGAAGACATACGGGTGGGGCGATGAAGCATGGCTAAAGACAGGCAGGGCCTGCATTTCTCGGAGCTGGTCTGGGAGAGTACGGAGCAGAATGTGGCGATTCCGCCGCGCGGTACTGTAGATGAAGGCAGCCGGAAGCCTAAGTCAGAGCCGGTTAAGAAGAAGACGTCCGGTTCCGGTTACGATACAGTCCAGCTCCAGCTCTGGGATATGGAAGAGAGTGTGGAGCCGGTAACCACTACAGAGAGTGAGTTCGTCCAGCGTGCACGTGAGCTTGTAGAGCATAAGGAGCCTGCGGCGCTGTTCGTCCCGTTCAAAAGCTATTGGCCCACCTACGGGCATATGACCGGCGCGCAGAGCAGATGGTATTTTTTCTGGCGGGATGAAGTCCGGCAGGGGAGATACCCGAAGACCGATCTCTCTTATATCTTCCTGCATATCTATGAGCTGATTAACGGCGTGGGCTGGGATGAGCCTCAGGAAGGCTACCGTCAGCTCAATCTGTTGTGGGAGGCCTACCGCGATAGTTACAAACGTCTGGATCAGTACCTTGGCGGGTGGATTGCGGATTTCTCTTTTGTCCATAAGCTGGATATTCCGCTCTCGGAGATCGTGGCCCGTTCGCGCGGGCTGGCCGGGGATCTGGCGGAGCTTGAGCTGGTCCGTTGCCTGTCTACTGCCCCGGAGCAGCTTAGCATCGAGGTCCTGAGTGTGATGTCGGACTATGATATCAGCAAGTCGAAATTCTACACCGGCGAGGGTAAAATCGCTGCGGATCGTTACATTCCCCAGGTTGTAGCCTTAATCGATGCCTATGTCGCGCGGAAGCACGACTCTAATCTGATCACGATGTTCCCGCCCGCCCCGCCTGTTGTCCGTGAACGTTATTTGTTCCGCAGTGCGGTATACGATATCTCCCTGTATGGCTATTCTGTTCTTGTGCCTGTCATCCGGGTGAGCAAGTCCCCGCCGCTGCGCAGCCTGATTACCCGACTGTTCCGGCTGACCGAGAATAAGCTGCGGGCGCTGATGGGCTACCGGGGAAGACTGAAGGATATACGGGTCGATGCCGATATGGATGATCTCGTCACCCGGTTCCTGGAGCGTGAATTCCGCAAGGCGGAGCAGGAAGAGAAGGGACCGGCGGTGGTTATTGACCAGCAGAAGCTGGAGCAGCTGGCAAGCGACTCCGAGGTGGTGCGTTCCTTGCTTACGGTGGAAGACACCGGGGAACGGGGGCAGGAAGATGACGCAGAATGGATAATTGAGTCTGAAGGAGCACTTGGAGGAGCCGGATTGGCCGGTGCCGGAAGTGATGCGGATGTACATGAAAGCACCGGATCAGCAGATGTAACAAGTGATGCGGAAGTACTGGGAAGAGCTGAATCAGCGGGCGAGAAAAGTGTTGCGAACACGGATGCAAGAGTTGCACCAGCTGTATCAGCAAATGCGGAAAGTATTTCCGATAGCTCTGCAAGAGCTGAAGAGCAGGTGGTCGCGATGATTGGTGGTGAGCGAATAGAGCGGGGTCATGAAGAGCTTCCAGGTACCCACTTGTCAGCTGGTCAGAAGCTTACCGCTTCCCCACCGCCTTACTCTGATAGCGAAGCAGACCGCTGGATACTGTTCGCTTCAGAGCTGACTCCGCTGCAACGGCAGGCCGTGCTGGCTCTGGCAGAGGAGGACGGTTCTGTGAAGGTGCAGCGGCTGGCTGCGGGAGCAGGGACGATGGCAGAACTGCTCTACGATGAGATTAATGAGCTGGCAATGGACAGTCTGGGAGACCTCATCATTGACGGGGAAGAGCTGACCGAAGAATGTCTATCCATGCTGGACTATATAAAGAGGTGAAATTCGTAAAATGAACCCACTCAAAATACCGAAGCGGATGACCACCGCGCTCGTCAATTCGCTGACAGCGGGAGTTGTACCGCGGATCGGGCTTGAACATATCGCCGTCGGCCGCCGTCCGGAGGTGGAGGCGATTCTCCGCGATATGGAGAACATCGCTGATGGCGGAGCCGCCTTCAAGCTAATTACAGGCAAGTTCGGCAGCGGCAAAAGCTTCCTGCTCCAGATCATCCGCAACTATGCGATGGACCGTGACTTCGTGGTTGCTGATGCTGACCTGTCACCGGAGCGGCGGCTGGTCGGCACGAAGGGCCAAGGGCTCGCCACCTACCGCGAGCTGATGAGCCATCTCTCGACCCGGACCCGCCCGGATGGAGGGGCACTGGAGATTATGCTGCAGAAGTGGATCATGACGCTGCAGCAGGCGGTGATGCAGGAGAAGGGCTACGGCCCTGATGCGCAGGAGCTGGGCGATGAGGTTGAGCAGCGTATCTATTCGGTAGCTTCCGAGATGCGAGGGCTGGTGCATGGCTTCGACTTCGCCAAGGTGCTGGCTTCCTACTGGAACGGACATAAGTTGGCTGATGACGGACTGAAGCAGGATTCCCTGCGCTGGCTGCGGGGAGAGTTCCCAACCCGAACGGAAGCGCGGAAGGCGCTCGGCGTTGGTGTCATTATCGATGATGACAACTGGTATGACTATATGAAGCTGTGGGCGGAATTCACCGGAGCCATCGGCTATAAGGGCTTGCTGCTGTTCATCGATGAAGGGGTGAACCTCTACAAGATTACCAACAGCATCTCGCGGCAGAGCAATTACGAGAAGCTGCTGACCATGTTCAATGATACGATGCAAGGCAAGGCAGAGCGGCTGGGAATCTTCGTTGGCGGTACGCCGCAGTTCGTGGAGGACCACCGGCGCGGACTGTTCAGCTATGAGGCCTTGCGTTCCCGGCTGGTGGCCGGACGGTACGCAGGCAACGGTCTGAACAATTACACAGGGCCGATTATCGCGCTAGACATGCTCTCCCACGAAGAGATTCTGATTCTGCTCCAGAAGCTGCGGGATATCCACGCGCTGCACTACGGATATGAAGCAAGACTGACGCAGGAGCAGCTGGTGCATTTCATGGAAGAGGCGGTCAACCGGCTGGGAGCTGATGAACTGCTCACCGCACGCGAGGTGGTGCGTGATTTCATGGATCTGCTGCATACCCTGCACCAGCATCCGGAGCTTTCATTCGAGAAGCTGGTCGGAGAGCGGACTTCGCGGCCCGCTGAGACAGAGCAGAATGAGCTGGACGGCTTCCTGGCGGAGTTCGACCTATGAGTGATAACCCGTTCTACCGGCTGGCCCCGTTCATCAAGGAATTCATCTACAAGAACCGCTGGGATACGCTGCGCGAGGCACAGGTCGATGCCTGCCGGGTGCTGTTTGACACGCCGCATCATCTGCTGATCGCTTCAGGGACGGCCTCAGGCAAGACTGAAGCGGCCTTCTTCCCGGCACTCACGGAGCTGTACGAGCGTCCGTCTGCCTCTGTAGGCATCCTGTATATCGCGCCGCTGAAGGCGCTGATTAACGACCAGTTCACGCGGCTGAACGATCTGCTGCGTGAAGGGAACATTCCGGTCTGGCATTGGCATGGCGATGTGCCGCAGGCGGACAAGACCAAGCTGATGCAGAACCCTTCGGGGGTACTGCAGATTACCCCGGAATCCCTTGAGGGTCTGCTGATGAACCGCCCGAATGCGATCCCGGCCCTGTTCCATGATCTGCGCTTCATCGTCATCGATGAAGTACATGCCTTTATGGGTGCGGACCGCGGCATTCAGGTGCTGAGCCAGCTGGCGCGGATCTCGCGGATGGCGGGCTGTCATCCGCGGCGGGTCGGCCTCTCTGCGACCTTAAGCGACTACGCCTCCGTTACGGAGTGGCTGGCGGCAGGCACGCGCGAGAGCGTGGAGGTCAGCGCGCCGCAGGGTGGACGCAAGCTGCGGCTGAGCGTGGAGCATTTCTCGTTCCCGGATGCGCGGAATGAGGAGGAGGCTGAGCACCTGGAGCGGGCGCGACAGGCGTATTACGGGTTCATCTACGATCACACGCATGTTAAGAAAGCGTTGATCTTCACGAACAGCCGCAGCGATGCCGAAGAGGCCATCCTGGAGATGCGGCGCATTGCCGCTAAGCGCGGCGAGCGGGATGTCTTCCATGTGCATCATGGAAGCATCTCCGCTATGCTGCGCGAGGAGACCGAGGCCACGCTCCGTGAGGGCGCGGGGCCGGCAGTAGCTGCAGCGACGCTGACGCTGGAGCTGGGGATTGATCTGGGCGAGCTGGAGCGGGTACTCCAGCTCGGCGCGCCTTATAGCTGCGCGAGCTTCGTGCAGCGGCTGGGCCGCTCGGGCAGGCGCGGGGACGCCGCCTCCGAGATGATCTTCGTCACGCCCGAGGAGGAGGACGAGGAGGCGCAGCTCCCGGCGCGCATGCCGTGGACGCTGCTGCGGGCCATTGCCGTAATCGAGCTGTACGTGCGCGAGAAATGGGTGGAGCCTCTGGTCGTGCGCCAGCTGCCGGTCGGTCTGCTGTATCATCAGACGATGAGCATTCTGAAGAGCATGGGGGAAGCAGAGCCGGAGGACTTGAAGGAGGCTGTGCTGAGCCTGCCGTCCTTCCGCAGCATCGATCCCGCGGATTATGATGACTTCATGGAGTACATGCTGGGCATGGGCCATATCGAGCAGATGGATGAGGGCAGCCTGCTGATCGGAATGGCAGGCGAGAAGATCGTCAACAACTTCCGCTTCTATGCGGTATTCAAAGACGATGAAGAGCATGTTGTCTATAACGGGACGGAAGAGATTGGATCCATTACCACCGTGCCTCCTCCGGGCTACTGCTTCACACTGGCAGGCAAGCTGTGGAAGGTTGAAGAGGTGGACAATCGTCACAAGGCCGTCTATGTCAAAGGCTCACGCGGCAAAGTGGACACCTTATGGCTCGGTGCAGGCGGAGATGTCCATACCCGGATCATGACGAAGATCCGGGAAGTATTAGGATCTACGGCCCTATACCCTTACCTTGCGCCAAGCGCGGCCGCCAGACTGGAACGGGCGCGGAGGCTTGCCAAGGAGAGCGGCTTGCTGACGCGTTCAGTTCTGCCTGCGGGAGGAGACTCCATGTTCATCCTTCCGTGGGCTGGCAGCCGCCAGTTCCGTACGCTGGAGCGCCTGCTCAAGAACAATCTGAAGGAGCCACTGGGGTTGCGTTCAGTCGTGCCGATGGAACCATATTATATGGTGGTCGCCGGTAAAGTGGATGCAGAGAAGCTGGAGGATGAGATCATCGCCGAGACCGCTGCGGCTTCGGATGCACTCACGCTCCTGAAGCCGGATGAAGCCCCTTACCTCGGCAAATACGATGAGTTCATCCCGCATGACCTGCTGCGCAAAGCTTTTTCGCTCGATGGCCTTGATGTGCCGGGTCTGGTCCATGTCATCAAACAGTGGCGGCAGCCTCCGGCATAAATTGATATAGCGATAGCCAATATGCGGAGATGTATCCCGCTTATACAACAAGAAGCAGTCGATCCTATCGTGATCAGCTGCTTCTTGTTTATCCACGGAAGTTATTATAGGGTGGGTGAGGAATCTATGGAAGCAAATGCGTTAGAGCGTTTACCGGATCCAACAATTTTACAAAAGCTAATGAAAATCCAAGCTTCACTGAATATTATTCTTTGTCAGGAGGAATGGCTTCGTTACCATAGTTTCAATCAAGAGTGGAATGATGGTGTGTCTATGGCGAAAATAGATAATGGATCAGGGGATCATTTATTTATTTTGTTTTCCAATGAAGGCTCCATCATAAAAGGTTTCGATCACGAATCTGAATTAAGTCCATACGCACAAGATGAACATAAAGTATGGCAAGGAATTTATGATGACGTCCCAAAGGGATTATTACCATTACTTGATGATGCTGCGATTGAAAAAGAAGATGTGACTTTTTGCATTTGGCGTAAAAGCAGTGACACTAGCTGGCACAAAGGAAACGTTGAGATTCCAGAAGGTGAAAGCGATGGTTCTGATTTTTTACTGGGCTGTATATTCCATACACCAGAGGATTTTGTGGAATTTGCAACAGATTATTTTGAATTATCCCTATCCTTAGAGGTTGTTGCAAAAATCTACGAGGATCTCCCCATTACGGAAGAGATGATCCATAGCTTGAATTCCAGCTGTGACGTAAAGGAAGTTCTTCAAGAATTAGAGCTATTACGCTTAAGAGGTTAGTAAGATTCGCTGGTATTACCCAGAATCGTGGAACCACACCTTCACTCTGACGTATAGACGTATAATCATTTTCAATTTATTCCATTATCACGCATACAGGCGGAGGTGAACCGGACTGGAGCATTTCTATGACTTGATTCAATTGGCATTCTCCATCGCTCTGATCTATTCGATAGTGTCGATTCCCTTTACCTACTTTTCTGTGCAGGAGATCCACTGGGGTCATGAACTTACTGCACCCGGTTTAACTTGGTCGGTAGCGGTCAGACTGACGCAGCCGAGCAGTATTCAGCGCTGGATCGCACGAACCGCCAGGCGAAGAGAAGCACCTGATGACGAAGATAACCGTCCTTTCCCACATTGAGATCCATACATTCAATTAGGGAGGACAACAATGAACAAGATGAACCTGTATCCAAAATGGGCCAAGCCCATTCTCGTCCTAGCAATGGGACTTATTACGGCCATATTGCTTAGCGGCTGCTCAGCAGCCTCCCAGGCCAGCCCGATTCTGGCGGATTCACCGGGGATATTCAACCACTTCTTTATTTATCCGTTCTCGTACTTAATCCAATTCTTTGGAGATGCATTCCAAGGAAACTACGGCTTATCGATTGTGCTGATGACTCTCATCATCAGGCTTGCGATCCTGCCGCTAATGATGAAGCAGACGAAGAAGCAAATAGCCATGAAAGCCAAGATGGCCGTCCTCCAGCCGGAGTTAACGGAGCTGAAGGAACGGTATAAGAACAACGTCAGCGCCGATGCCGCAAAACAACAGCAGGCCGAAATGATGCAGCTCTACCAGAAGCATCAGTTCAACCCGTTAAGTATGGGGTGCTTGCCGATGCTGCTCCAATGGCCGATCACCCTGGCATTTTATTACGCCATCCGCCGTACCCCCGAGATTGCCGCACACGATTTCCTGTGGTTCAACCTGGGGACCGCAGATATGATTCTGCCGCTTATTGCCGCTGCGGTCTATTACGTGCAGTTCCGTGTATCGCAATCTGCAGCTGTACAGAATCAGCAAAGCCCGGGCAACCAAATGGCTTGGATGGGATGGTTGTCGCCGGTCATGATGGGACTGTTCTCGTTTCAGGTACCCGCAGCCTTGCCGTTATATTGGGTGGTTGGCGGGATATTCATCATCGTGCAGACAGCCATTCTGAATAAAATGTACGCGAAGCCGGACTTAGCAGGTAAGAATCTATCTGCCGGTGTAGAAGAATAATTTTGAATTTCGCTTAAACAGCGGAGCGTCCACCCAAGTGCTTACGTAAATCTTACTCCTATTTAAGAGCTGTCCCAAGCAGTCAATTCATGGCTTCTGGGACAGCTTCTTGTCGAGCAAACATAAATGACTATATATAAACAAACGAGGTGACTCCAAATGAATTCACTTATAAGTGTAAGGCTGGCGTCCATAGCAGATGCTGAGGCACTGTCGGGACTCAACCAAGAGTTCAACGGCGGCGTCCGCAGACCCCCGGCCCAAATTGTTGAACATCTACATACTAACCGTAACGAATGTATTGCCGTAGCCGAGTTGAACGGTGCCATCGTGGGTTTTGGCTGCGCCCAAAGCCTGTATTCCTTTTGCTATGAGGAGCCTTATGGAGAAATTACAGAGCTTTATGTGCAAGATACCGCCCGGAGAAAAGGAGCTGCCAGAGCCATCATCACTTGTCTGGAAGACGAGCTTTGAGTGCGCGGAGTGAAACGGGTCAAGGTATTGACGGGTAGAAAGAACGCTGCGGCCATTCAGACCTACGAAGATTGCGGCTATGTGAAAGACGATGAGCAGATGTTAGAGAAAGAGCTGATGAATGAAGCCTGCCCAAGCATACCCTAGAAAAAACAAACCTCATTTCTGCAGTTCCCACCTTGCCCGAAACGCTCCGCCTGATGATAATTAGCTTATCACGACAGAGGGGGCTTTAATGAATGGTCAACAGAAAAATGAAGCAAACCGCCACCGTCGCGTTCGCCGCGCTAATGGCAGTAAGCCTTGCCGCATGCGGGAACTCGGACAACAACGCCAATTCCAAGGCTAAGGACACCGCCGCACCGAACACCGCCACAGGCAGCGGCAATGCCGCAGCTACAGACGCACCGAAGGACAAAGCGGTAACGATTACCTTCCAGAACATCTACCCTGACCCTGCAACACCATCTTACAAAATGATCCACGAGCTGACGGACCAGTACATGAAAGAGCATCCTAATGTTAAGATTGAGCTGGATACGCTGAACACGGACCAACAGAAGGTGAAGCTGAAAACACAAGCAGCCTCCAAAGAAATACCTGATATTACGATGGTTAACCCTGCTGCCCAAATGAAGCCCTTTGTAGATGCAGGATTATTAGCCCCGCTGAATGATGTACTCGATCAGAATGGACTGAAAGACACGTACCAATCGGGCCTGCTCGATTATTACAGCTTCGACAACAGTGTGTATGCGCTTCCTGACGGCAACAATATCGAAGTGGTCTACTATAACAAAGACTTGTTCGCCCAAGCTGGAATTGCAGCGCCTCCGGCTACCTTTGAAGAATTACTCCAGGACGTTAAGCTCTTAAAAGACAAAGGGATTACTCCACTGGCCATCGGTGAGAAGGATTCCTGGACCGGCTCGTTCCTGTTCATGAACATTCTGCTGCGCACTAACGGTGGCCCCGGCTTCCTGAAAGACGTAGTTGACGGTAAGAAAACATTTGAAGATCCTGCCTTTGTTGAAGCGGTAGACGCGTTCCAGCAACTGGTAGCGGCAGGCGCATTCCCTGACGGGGCGACTTCCATCGATGCGAATGCCGGCGGGAATATTTTCAGATCCGGTAAGGCGGCCATGTGGGTTATCGGTACTTGGGAGACGGGAGCTAATGATGCTTCTTCTGTAGCCGGTAAAGTGGGAGCCTTCCAATTTCCTACCGTTAACGGTAAAGGCGATCCGAACGAATTCATGCTTGCACCTGGCAGTGCATTTGCCGTGTCTGCAAACAGCGAGCATCTGAAGGAAACGAAGGATTTCCTGAACTTCTTCGCTTCTGAATACCCTAAAAAACAGTTCGAGCTGAAGAATGCTGTAGGTATCGGGCAAAAGGTAGACGGTGACCTGAAAGCTGCCGGTTACTCCGAGCTGGCTATCACTGTTGCCGGTCTGTTCAACCAAGTAAAAGGCGGCGATCTGTCCTTCGACAACACGATGAATCCAGCAACTTCACAAGTCCACCTCAGCAGCATTCAGAACCTGTTCGTGCAGAAGATGGATTCCAAGGCGGTAGCCAAAGAGCATCAGGCCGCATTTGAAGCGAATAAATAAGCTTAAGTCCTTAGTGGTTTTGTCCAACCTAACGCATTTCCTGTAATCGTACAGCTGTTCTACTCGATGCGAAGCAAGCCGATCAGGCTACTTCGCATCGGGTTTATCATGCACTTTAATAAGTTAATAACATTAATTATTAATTGGATGAATTAATAGACAAAGAAGAATCTGCTTGATTAGGAGGCGGGAAAGATGAAAGTTCTTAAGGTGCCGGCATACACAATCGCCGTCTTCATAGTGCCATGTCTGCTGCTCTATGTGTGCCTGGTATTCGTTCCCATACTGGTCTCATTCTACACGGGTTTATTGAAGTGGGACGGTCTAACGACCGCTCAGTTCGTCGGCTTCGGCAACTTCAAAAATATGTTCTGGCATGACCCGGTGTTCTGGCCCTCTGTGCGGAGAACGCTGCTGTACGCCGTGGCATCCATGCTGGAAATCCCGCTCTGTCTGGGGATGGCGATCCTGCTTAACCGCTATCTGCGCAGAGCCAATACGCTGGTGTCGATCTACTTCACGCCGGTCATCTTATCAGTCGTTATTATTGGACAACTCTGGAAGACCATCTATAATCCTACTTCGATGGGGGGCATGCTGAACGGTGTGCTGGTGTCCCTGGGGCTGGAGAGCTGGACGCATAACTGGCTGACTGAGCCTAATATCGCCATGTATTCTCTGTATCTGGTCTCCCTGTGGCAGTATTTCGGCTACCATCTGCTGATCCAGTATACCGGGGTGCAGAACATTCCCGATGAGCTGTACGAAGCGGCCCGGATTGATGGAGCGGACGGCTTCAAGGCGGATCGATACATTACGCTTCCGCTGATCATCCCGATTTTCAAAATCTCGATTATCCTGGCGTTCATCGGGTCCCTGCAAGCCTTCGACCTGGTTATGGTCATGACTGGCGGCGGTCCGGCTCATGCAACGGATGTCATCTCCACCCATATGTATAACAGCTCCTTCTTGTCCTTCAAGTATGGCTACGGCAGCGCGATTGCGACGTTCCTCGTGGTGGTCTGCCTCATTTTTACCGGCATCATCAACACGATATTCAACCGGCTTGAGCGAAAATTCGAGTAGGAAAGGAGTGCGCGGACCATGCGTATGTTTAAAAAAGGAATCGTGTATCTTCTTTTTGCCATTCCTGTCATTACCCAGCTCTACCCGCTGCTGTGGCTGTTGTTATATTCCCTGAAGACGAATGAGGAGATTCAGGACGGGAGCTTCTTTTCTTTTCCGCGAAAATTCCAGTGGCATAACTACTACGAGGCTTACACCTCGGGCAGCTATCTGAAGTACCTGTCGAACAGCGTGTTCGTTACCGGCCTTACGATGATATGTGTCATTCTGCTGGCTTCAATGGCGGCCTACGCGATCTCCCGGTTCCGGTGGAAATACGGCAATGTCGTGATGACCATTTTCCTGATGGGGATGATGATTCCGATGCAGGCCACGCTGCTGCCGCTGATGATTATTTTCAAAAATATGCATATCCTCAACACCCACTGGTCGCTGATTCTGCCGTATATCGCGTTCTCAACTCCCATCGCCGTGTTCATATTGAGCGGCTTCATGAGAGCTATTCCACATGAGATCGAAGAATCGGCGTTCATCGACGGGGCGAGTGTGTACCGGATCTTCCGCAGCATCATCCTGCCGGTGTCCATTCCGCCGGTCATGACCGTATGTATCCTAACCTTCATCAACATCTGGAACGAATACATCCTGGCCGCCACGTTCATCTCGTCAGAGAGGCTCAAAACCCTTCCATTCGGGGTCTACACCTTCGTGAGCCAGTATTCGGTCAATTACGGCAATATCGGGGCCTTCCTCGTAATGGGCGCGCTGCCGGTCATTCTGATCTACTTCTTCCTGTCGAATCAGATTACCAAAGGGATGGTGGCCGGAGCGGTCAAGGGATAGGTACGGCATGCCGAATTCCCTCATTGCATAAAAATGGAAAAGTTCTATAATAGGAAACGGCAGAACAGGGTGCGTAAAGGGGAGAGGCTTATGAAGCTCGGCTTTCATTCCATACATCATCGGTTGTTCTTGCTGTTTCTTTTTTGCATGTCTAGTATTCTGCTTATTGTCAGCCTGCTGTACTATAACCGGACTACAGACCAATTGCATGAGAAGATCGGTGATTTGTCGCAAAAAAACGTCGCCCAGAGCGCAGGCTTATTCACGCTTCTCTATAAAGGGTATGACGCTTTGTCCAAGTCGCTCAGCAATAACTTCGAGATGATCCGCTTAATCAATGAGAAGACGGACGGGCCGGCGGTCGCCTATATCAATGAGCAGACGGTGACGAATATCATTGGCTCGATTTTTTATTCGCGTGACGATCTGGTGGGTATCCATGTGATCACGGACCGCGGCAAGATCTATAACTATGGCAACTATATGAATGTGGTCGACCCGAATTACAGGCAGGAGGACTGGTACCGGCAATTGCAGGCTTCCTCGGGGAAAATGGTCTGGCTCGGGGTGTACCCGCACTCCCTGATCGACCAGGTGGAGGACAGCCCGGTCTTCGCCTTCGGGCGGCAGCTCTATGATCTGAATGAGCATAAGCCGATCGGCATCGTGCTGTATGAGACGGACCCGAAGCCGGTGCTGGATGCGCTGGAGAACCTGAAGCTGGGCGCGCACAGCCAGGTCTACCTGATGTCGCCGGATGGACGGTTTGTCACCTCGGCCACCGATCCGCAGCCGGACGCTGCCCATCTGCCTAAGCTCCCCGCTACGGAGCATGTGATGGTTCAGCAGGAGCGCGGGCAACTGGTTGTGGCGTCCAAATTGTCTTTCTCGGGCTGGTGGGTGATGAGTATTACGCCGGACCAGGATCTAAATGTGGAACTGGTGGAGCTGAAGCAGTATCTTTTGATCGTGATCTCGGCGCTGATTCTGGTCTCTACGCTGATTGCATCGATCGTATCGCAGACCATCTCTTCGCCGCTGAAGAAGCTGATCCGCGAGATGCGGCAGGTGGAGGTGGGGAATTTCGGGGGCATGGTCAAGGTCTCTTCGTATCAGGAGATTAACATTCTGGTTGCTTCCTTCAACCGGATGGTCCGGCGGATCGAGGAGCTGATTGAGCGGGTCAAGCTGTCCTCGGTCAGCGAAAAGAATGCGGAGCTGCATGCCCTGCAGTCTCAGGTGAACCCGCATTTTCTCTACAATACGCTGGATATGATCTACTGGATGCTGGATGAGGAGGGCAATGAACAGCTTGGCGAACTGGTGCTCTCTCTGTCTTCGATGTTCCGTTACAGCAGCCAGTGGGAAGACGGGGCCGATGTAAGCCTGAGCGAGGAACTGGAGCAGATCAGGCATTACTTGAAGATTATCTCGATCCGGCTGGAGGGCCGCCTCGTAATCGTGACCGATATCGATGAACGCTGGCTGAACATCAGGGTCCCGAAGATGACGGTGCAGCCGGTCATTGAGAATGCGGTCAAGCATGGACTGGAGCCGCTCTTGCGTCAGGGGATTCTCAAGGTATACACCCGGCAAGAGAGCGATCATCTTGAGCTGATTGTGGAGGATAACGGGGCCGGAATGAACGGGGAGCAGCTTGCAAGGCTACAAGAATCGCTGCATGTGGAAGGTCCCGATCATTCTGGCGCTAGTGGCAGAGAAGGCGGCAAAAGCGGGATCGGACTCCAGAACCTGCACCGCCGCCTGCGGTTCATGTTTGGAGAGGGCTACGGTCTGCAGATTCAGAGCTTCCCCGGAGAGGGGACGCAGGTGGCGATCGTGCTGCCTATTCCAGTGGAAGGAGAGCTGCTGAAGTGAATATTCTTATAGCCGATGATGAACGGGCCATCCGTGAAGGCATCAATCGCACGATTAAGCAGATTAGTGCAGAGCATCAGGTGTTCGTGGCTGACCGGGCGGAGGAAGCGGTGAAGATTCTGGAGGAGCAGCATATTCATATTGTGCTGACCGATATTCTGATGCCGGGCATGAACGGGCTGGAATTCATGAAGATCTCGAAGCGCCGGTATCCGTATGTGAAATGGATTGTCATCTCTGCCCACAGCGAATTCTCCTACGCCCAGGAAGCGGTCCGGCTGGGTGCGCGCGACTATCTGCTGAAGCCGATCGGCAAGCATAAGCTGACCGAGCTGATCGACAGCCTGACAACTGAAATTCAGCAGGATAACCAAATCTCACGGCAAGGCGAGCGGCTGAAGGCCAGTCTGCGGTTTCTGCGCGAGGGTGTTTTTCAGCGGCTGGCCTCGGGGCTTGATATCGGGAATCTGGACATCGACGCGTTCATTGAAGATTATCATTCCTTCTATCTGGTCATGATTCAACTGGAGCCGGGGGATCAGAGTGCCCGTCTGGAGCATTTCATTGTGGAGAATGTTCTCTCCGAGCTAATCGAGCGGTATGGTCGGGGCTTCGTGGTCAGCTATGACCGCCAGCACCTGCTGGGCCTGATCACACCGGGCGAGACTGTGCGGGTAGAGCAGTTCCAGGAGGCGGTGAAGACGCATCTGACGCATTATTTGAAAATCCCTTTTCAGATGATCTATTCCGGGCTGAGCTGTGACTTCCATACGGTGCCGCAGATCGTGAAACGGATGCGTGAGGCTTCGGCCTTCCAGGGGCCGCCGCTTGAGCCGCTCAAAGGGAGTGGGGAGAAGGCGATTGAAGTGGCGCTGCACTACATTAAGGAGCATTTCTATGAGGAGCTGTCGCTGGAGAGAATTGCTTCGGTGGTGTTCCTGAACCCGGCGTATTTCAGCCAGTTGTTCAAGCAGAAGACAGGTCAGGGGTATAAGGAATACGTCACCTCTCTGCGGCTGGAGCAGGCGAAGCTGCTGCTGCTGAATCCGGGGCTGAAGCTGGCCGAGATCGCGGAGCGGGTAGGCTACCAGGACATGCGCCATTTTACCCAAATGTTCCGCAAGAAATACCAGCTCACCCCCACAGAATACCGCCAAGCGGAGAGCATCAGCATTCTTAGGAGCAGGGGTACTCTGTGATGATCTCTGCAACTTCGATTCTTCCGTTAATCAACAGCTCTGGAAGCGCATTATTGAGATTGCCATTCCAGTATTCTCTGGCTTGTTCGATTTTACGGGAGAATGGGGCCCCGTCTTCCTTGGGCAATAGACTGCCGTCCCCTTCAAAAATAGCTCCAGTGACTTTAAGTCTAACGATCTGCAGCACTTTCCGGTGGTACGAATCGAATATGCTTTTCCACATCAGGGCGTCTTCATAGCTCTTTGCTGCGTATAAGCAAGACAAACGTGAAGGGTACTCAGGATGTTCCTGTAGCCTTACCATTTCAACGATAACCTCCCGAACCGCTCTGATGGTCTGCTCCGCATACTTAACCGTAACATCCGCATCCTCTTTATCCAATTTCAAACCGTCATCAGTATAATTGCCGTGCAGAATCTGCATAACGTCTTCCCCTTTGGAGTTCAACTGTTCTTGCTCGAAAAAGAAACGATATAAGGTGTTTTTCTGCTGGTTGTCAAAATTAATGATTTGATTCAGGGCCATCTTCTTTCGGGTTACAATGTGGTAAACGTACCTTTCGCTTGCTTGCATAATTTACCTACCTCCTAATACAGAATCAGAATAAAAATAGTAGATAATAGTAAATATCCTTTTAAAATAAAAACTATTCTAATAAGGAATTGTTCTTTAGGGGTCTTTGGCTTAGCGTAACGGACTGAGGCGCTCTTATTTGGGAAGGAAGTCGCCAATTATGGCAAGTAACGGACTCCACAGGCCTTATCCTTTACACTTCGGCTCCAAAACGTCTCGTAGAGAGATAATAAGGCCCACTGAGTCCGTTACGCTGCAAAAAGTGGCGTTTTCGTGGGGATAAGGTTACTCCGGTCCGTTAGTTTTTTGGATGGATAAGTTTCGCTACACGAACCACTGGGTTTAAAATGCATATTTACCCTTTGAAATCTGATGCTGTACTAGATGCTACTTTGCAGATCAAGACTTAATCACTGACTATAATGCGCTTATAAGAAAGGGGCAGCAAATCTTTAACTTCCACTTTCACTGGATTTCCCGCTTCATCATTTAGAATTACCTTGATATCAGGACAGTAATTAAGAAGCATCTGGCGGCAGTTTCCGCATGGAGCTAATAAGTGGTTGTGTGCCTTATCGTGAGTGGCCACGATGGTTTCAAACTCTCTTTCGCCAGCAGTGATAGCTGCACCGATTGCTATGTACTCCGCACAAGAACCATGAATTTCATAACAATTAACGCCAAGATACACATTTCCATTTTTACAGCGTATTGCCCCGCCCACTGTATGGTTGTAGACCCCGTCATCAAAGTTCTTTTCCAGTACGTTCATTGCCATTTCTATTAGTTCAAAATCACTTTGGTCTAATTCATAGGTTCTCATATATTCCTCCAGCATAAACTTAGTTATAACCCATACCCCATCGTAGTCTGTGCACTATTGAATAACAGAATAGCTACAACAAACATAATGATGAGAATGGCGTAAATAAAAGTAGAGGCTATTCCGCAGACCAGTCCGGCAATCGCCAATCCCCGGCCTTGCTCATAGCTGTAACGGATCTCCTTGAAGGCAAGTGAAGCCAGAACGATTGCGGTAATCCCGAACAGGATGCCGACGTAAGGTATTACGATGGAGAGAATACCCAGGACCAGTGCTGCAACCGCTTTGCCGTTCGTCCGATCCTGCGGAGGCTTCGGGTACTGCTGGTAGTAATTCTGTTCGCCATAGGGCGGAGGGGGATTATTCATCATCTAACTCCTTCATGGGTAGTGAGCTAATGCTCCTATTCAACCATCAATAATTAACCAAGTGCTCCAGAGTGACAGCGCGGGTTAGGCCAATGGATTCGGCGAGGCGGATGGAGGCGAGATTGTTCTCCAGCACCTGATACCTGGGAACGTAGCCCCGCTTCTGGGTGTGGAAGACTGCTGTGCGGACGACGCGCTGTGCTAATCCTCGCTGTCTGGCAGTTTCTATGGTACGTACGCCGCCTATCTCCCAGATTCGCTCCTCATTACGGTACACCATACATGTACTGAGTGGCGTATCCCCGTCAAATAACGTCACAGCGAAAGCCCCGTCTTCAAAATACTGCGTGATCTCCTCTAGCGAATAATCATTTGTCATCCACAGCGGCAGCAGCCGTTCATCGATAGCTTCACTGACCGTGCAGGCTTCATCTGCGCTGAAGCTCTGGCCTTCGGCCGAAGAATACGAGTAAAGACTACGGACCCTCCGCAGCGTGAAATACGGTTCCAGCGCCTCCCGGTACGCATCCTCTTGAAGCTTGAAGACCAACTTGGCGTCACGCGGCAACCGCTTGAGCAGGGCTGGGAAGACCTCAGGACTGCTGTAGTCCATCAGCACAATGGTGTCAGCCTCCGGGTAGGTCCGGTGATCATAGCCGAAGGTGGCGGCAGGCATAAGCAGCAGCACGCCCCACTCCTCCTGTTGCTCAATCAGCACACTGTCGATCTGAGCATGATAAGCCGTCATCATTTTGAGCAGCGTTACATTTTTCAGCGGATTCCGGCGTAATCTCTCCATTATTGTTGAATAGTGACTCAAGTGAGATCACTCCCTTTGCTCAGATTAATTGATTGTTCAATGTCATCCAGATGTTTGAACAGGCGCTCATACTTGGATAACATTGCGGGATCATCTACCTGTACACCGGATCTGTAAAAAAGGATATCGCCCATCCCCTCATTGATCCGTGCCCCCGCTTGAAGAATCCGCATCAGGTGTCTGGCGGTGCCGTGACTGCCCGAGATGAAGTCAACCGTATCCGGGAATATCTTCCGCAGGCTTCCCTCGAAGTAGGGGAAGTGGGTACATCCAAGGACCACCGTGCTGTACCGCTTAAGGTCCAGGTGTGCCAGCTCACTTGTCAGATAGGGAATAATTCTCTCTTCGTCAAAATCAAAATGCTCCGCAAACTCAACCAGCCCGGGCAGCGGCAGACTGTCAACAATTTCCCCATGATCGATACGGTGCACCAAATCATGATACTTCTTCTCCTGCAGCGTTAAGCGGGTGGCAAGTACCAGCACCTTCTTCTGCTTACCCTCCGATTGTTCAACCGCAGGCTTCACTGCCGGCTCAATTCCGAGCACCGGAAAGTCATACCGCTGCCGCAGCTCTTCGATCACAATGCTGGTGGCTGTGTTACAAGCGACCACCAACGCTTTTATATGCTGCTTGGCCATGAAATCCACCGCTTGCAGGATGTATTCCCTGACTTCGTCTTTCGTCTTCTCCCCATAGGGTACATGGCTGGTATCTGCATAGAAGAGGTAGTCTTCTTGCGGCAAGAGCTTAAGCGCCTGATGAAGCACGGTTAACCCACCAATGCCGGAGTCAAAAAATCCAATTCGCATACTTCCACTCTTTCCGTCATTATTAAAAGGATTCTATTATTCTATCATTAGACTTATTGTATAACTATAGCGAATGGACAAAAATGAGGAGGAGAAGGATGATGGCTGAGAAGACCAAGGTTGTTGAAGTGGTTCCGTATGATCCGGCCTGGAAGGCGGAGTATAGCAGAATTGAGGCGCGGATGCTGGAGATCACCGGGGATCTGATTATCCGGTCTGAGCATGTGGGCAGCACCTCGATTGAAGGACTGTGGGCCAAGCCTGTGATTGATATCGATCTGGTGATGGAGAGCTATGACCAGCTGCCGGGTATCATCCGCAGACTGCAGGCGTTCGGTTATGAGCATCAGGGCAACCTGGGAATTGAGGGCAGGGAAGCCTTCAAGAGCCACCAGGATGACGGATTCATGAAATACCATCTGTATGTATGTCCCAAGGATGGCAAAGGTTACGTGGAGCATATTATGTTCCGTGATTATCTGCGCAGCCATCCCGTTGCCCGGGAGGAATATCAGGCGGTCAAGCAGCGGCTGGCTGAAGAGTACCGTAATGACATTGATTCGTATTGTGACGGGAAGACCGCTTTTGTGCAGTCTATCCTGCAGAAGGCGTCACAGCAGCAAGAGTGAGAGGGAGCTTACCTGGGACGGGTCCAGAATCCCTCTGCGGACGGCTTGTCCGGCAGCACTGCCTCGAATACACGCATTCCCACCGGGTCATGGAACCCGAATGTTCTCCAGCCGTTCAGCTGCGGGGAACCGAAGCAGATATGCAGCTCGCGGGCTGTGTTGTCACACACCATGGACCATAAGGTGCCTAAGCCTTCGCTGTAATGGTGACAGCAGATTCCCTCAGGATATTCGCGTCCTGCGGCGGCTTTCATGGCTGCTACAGGATTGATAGGTGTGTTGTCGTCCATAAGTGCTGCCTGCAGCGCGTCATATCTTGTCCATGAGTTCTCCATGACTTGCTGATTATGTAGCTGCATGGAGGGCAGGGTGTAATGGTTCGCCGAGAGTACAAGCTGGCTTGCGCTTAAGCTGTCAGCAGCCGGGTGGTACTGGATCGCTTTCTCGGTACCAGCTGTCTCTACGAGGGCGATGTTCCCTTGGGCGTCAGAGATCAGGAAGTTTCTGTAGTCAGCCACCGGTATGCTGCGCATGAGCTGGACCGATTCTTCCGCAGTAGTACATTGATCCAGCAGGGCCCGGACTACGCCTGGAAAAACAAAGCCCTCCCCGGTCATCTCCGGCCGGACTCTCCCCGAGGTGGTGGTTACGGTAAGTCCTGCCTCATTCATCCCGTCATAACGTCCGAACAGTTGCAGCGCAAAGCCGGTATGTGCCAGCTTGCCCTTCACCCGGGCCAGGCTGAGCAGCAGCTGATTATACGGCTCATCCTCCCAGCCAAAATCATAATTACGCATATGATAGATCTGTCCGCTCTGATCCGCACTTGCTCCAGTTCGGTAGGCTGCCTGTGTGCAGTGGCCCGGTGCCTGGAAATAGGAATAATAGAATACGACATGGGCAGCTTCAATACCGGTCTCATCGGCGAAGCCCTGAATTTCTTCATTCAAGCCAGGGCAGTAGCGCTCGAAGCTCTCCATGGCTTTGTCCGCTGCATTCGGTGTCAGCGGGGAGCCTCCCATGAAGGGTGAGGACAAGAAGGATAGCATGGCGGAATTATTCTTATGATGGGCGCCCAAGGCGCGTCCGACCTCATAATGAGTGCCTTCGGTAACGAGATGTGTAAATTGTGCGGTCTTACGCTGTAACAGGGGATTAGCATCCATGTGAATGTTCCTTCTTTTTCGTTATTCTCTGCGCAAGAGTAGGTTCATTATAAGGGGCGTATAGATCAGGCGGCAAAGCCCGCTGCGCCTCAAATCCCCGGATGCGCAGCCAAGCGGCGAAACGCAGTTATGAATTAGACGCATTTTCACTGGTTTAGAAGGAAATACTTGTATTATTGAGGTTTTTAAGGTAAATTATTGGTAAGACTTTCGGATTAAAGTTCATCCGGAAGTGTAACCTAATACATGGTATATGCAAGCCGAAGAGGAGCATTTCCCCCAAATGCTCCTTTTTGCGTTGCGCAGATATTAAGGTGCGAATGAAACCGTCTGAAGCACATAACGGATGATGAAGAAGGCAATGATCATTATGGAGAAGGCGCTTAGCAGAAAAGAAACAATCTCCCTCCCAGAACGTTTAGTTCGCCGCATTATGGTCACCTCGGGGTATAGGAATGGATTAGCCGTCAAAGGTTATGCTTGATCTATCCATATTATACATAATTATACCAAGACTGTAATAGAAGCCAAAACAGGCTGTGGAGACCAAGCTTATGTTTGTTATTGCTGCCCAAAGTAAGATAGAATGAACCTACGCCATAACAGCTTAGAAATCATTTACTTCAATGGAGGCTTTACACATATGTCAGATTTTAATACAGAGCATGAGAATCAGCCGCTGAACCGGACCCTGCTGAACGAAGCAGGATTGGACCCTAAGGAACCCGTAGATCTTAATAACTGCGAGAAGGAGCCGATCCATATTCCCGGGCTTATTCAGCCGCATGGCGTATTGCTGGCCGTAACTCAGGACACAGCCCATAAGATTGTCCAGGCCAGTCTGAATACGGATGCGTTACTAGGAAAAGATTCCGAAGCCCTGTTAGGCACGCCTATGGCTGACCTGGTAGGCCCGGATCAGCTGGAGATGCTGCTTACACGCAGCGTGAATGCGAAAGAAACTGCTGATTTGCAATATATTGTAATACAGATTGAAGTCGCGGGTGAGCCGCAGGACTTCTTCTGCATCCTTCACGAAAGTGAAGGGTTGATGATCGTTGAACTGGAGCCTGCCTCTATCGATCAGAGCGACAGCACCAACGACTTCGACTGGATTCGCACCTTCTTCGGACGGCTGAAGCATGCGGCGAACCGGCTGGAAGCCAGCCAGGCCGCCGCAGAGCAGGTGAAGGAGATGCTTGGCTATGACCGGGTCATGATCTACGAGTTCGATGAGCAGTGGAACGGCAAGGTGATTGCCGAAGCCCGGGAAGCGGGGCTGGAGCCGTTCCTGGGCCATCATTATCCCGCCTCTGACATTCCGAAGCAGGCGCGTGAGCTGTATCTGCGCAACTGGCTGCGGACGATCGTGGATGTGAACTATGTTCCGGTTCCAATCACCCCGGTGCTGCAGCCGCTTACCGGTAAGCCCTTGAACCTCAGCTTGTCCATCCTCCGTAGTGTGTCTCCGCTCCATATCGAGTATTTGCAGAATATGGGGGTAGGCGCAACAACCACCATCTCGCTGATCAATAATAACAAGCTCTGGGGACTCATCACCTGTCATCACTATTCCCCCAAGTATGTCCCGCACCGTATCCGTAATCTGTGTAATTTCCTCGGGGCCTTCTTCTCTAGTGAACTGTACCAGCGTCAACAACTCGACAACTATCAGACGGAGCTCGAACTGCGGACCAAGGCGATGAGAATTGTCGATATTTTCACAAGTAACGTCAGCTCTTCCCGGATGATTGAACAGCTCGGCGATGAAGAACAGACACTGCTGGGTATGATGGAGGCTTCCGGTGCAGCCGTATGTTATCAGGACAAGCTGATGCTGTTCGGAGCCACGCCTTCCCAGGAGCAGGTGCGGGAGCTTGCCGGTTGGCTGGCAGGGAAGTCGAAGGATTACACCTACTGCACCTCCAGGCTCAGTCTGGAATATGAATCAGCCAAAGCTTACAAGAACAAGGCCTCTGGTTCCATCTATCTCGCCCTCACTCCAGGACATCAGAATTACATGATTTGGTTCAGGCCTGAGGTGGTGGAGATTGTGGACTGGGCCGGAGATCCGGCTAAGGCTGTCATTCAGGAGAATGACGGACAACGCCTGTCTCCCCGCAAATCCTTTGAGAAATGGCGGCAGGTTGTTCAGTCCACCTCACTTCCGTGGAGAGAGCAGCATCTTAACATTCTGCCGCAGCTCAAATCTATTCTGCGCGGACAGACCGAGAACCAGCTGCGTCAGGCGGAAGAGCAGGCCCTGCAGAACGCCCGCAGTCTGCGTCATAATGAACAGCGGTATCTGCAGTTGATGGATCTGTCTCCGGTAGCCTTCTTCATGATTACCGATGATGTGATTGCTTACTGCAATAACCGTGCAGTGGAGCTGATGGGTGAAGAGAAGGGCGAATCGCTGATCGGGCAGCCGTTCCTGAACTATGTGCAGGAGTCCTACCGGCCAGCCCTGAAGCAGCACTTCTCAGACCTGAGCCAGAATGTAACCCAGTTCGTATCTGATCAGGGCCAATTCCTGAGCGGAGACGGGCAACCGCTGGAGGTAAGCTTGAGTCTGGCTTCGGTTATTCATGGCGGCAGACCGTCCATTATGGCAGTGCTTAACACCGGAACAGGTACAGAGGCGAAGGGCGAAGCCTATGTCGATGCGGCCAACCAGATGCAAAGCTATCTGACCACGGATTCCCTGACCGATCTGCCGAACCGGCAGGCGCTTGAGCATGAGCTGGATCAGCGCTTGGAGGATACACTGAATACCCGGGAACCTTTGCTGCTGCTGTCGATTGATATCGATGATTTTCATGCTTACAATGCTGTACACGGGCTGAAAGGCGGCGATCTCTGTATTCAATCGGTAGCGGATGTGCTGAATATTATCAGCATAACGCACGGCACCTTCGTGGCCCGCTTCAGCGGGGCGAACTTCATCCTTACGATGGTGGGGGCGTCGACCTCCCAGGCAGAGCAATTAGCCGAATCCGTCCGTCAAGGCATCTCTGATCTGCAGATTCCCCGTGATCGGTTTGAAGAGGAAGGTGTGGTCACTGTAAGCATAGGCGGCCTGTTGAAGGTACCGGTTCCCTCTGACCGTCCGTCTGACTTCATTGCCAAGGCGGAAAAGGCTCTCTATGAGGCGAAGTCTGCCGGGAAGAACCAGGTCGTATTTTATTAAAATATAAGAATTTATATGTTTCACACGATAACTTACCCTTCTATTTCTCGCTGAAACGGTACCATCCTTTAAAAGGACTACGAAGCCGTTTCTACTTGACACCCGCTAGTACTATGGTGCATCCAGAGAAGAAGCCGGATGCGTCCATATTGGACTTGTCCGGCTTTTTTTGGGGGGGCCCCGCAAGGTTCCTGAGCTATCACCTACGCTAAAGCTCCACTTTGTGGGGTTATTTTGCTGTCCTATTCGTCCAATCCTCCGCAGGTAATCCGCATACATTACATTACAGAGTAACCGTTGGTAATGTCCAAAATCTTGTATACCATCATCCACATGATCCACATCATCCAGAGCGAGGTGAACCACAGTGTCTGTAGAGAAGCATACGCTGGCGGCAGGAACGCCCTATGCCACACCTTATTATGTCATTAGCAGCGGTGTACCCGGACCTGTATTCATGATAATCTCCGGTGTTCACGGCAATGAGCCGGCGAGCAGCCGCGCAGCGCAGGGCATTGCCAGCCGGCTCAGCCGGGGGAATCTGATGCTGCGCTCAGGGAAGCTGATTATCGTCCCGCTGGTGAACCAAATCGCACGGCGCAAGGGGATTCGCGGGAATCCTGACCTGAACCGTACCTTCCCGCGAGGACAAGGTGCCCCGGCCCGTCATCCGTTGTCGGCAGCCGTATGGCAGCTTGCCTTGCGCTACCGTCCCTCGTGGGTACTGGATCTGCATGAGGCAAACGGGCTGTCTGAGCTGAATCCGAAGCGGGTCGGTCAGACTCTGCTCATCAGCCCGGTCAGCCGGGCGCATGGATTGGCGAAGCAAATTGTGATGCGGATGAATCAGACGATCACGAATAGAGCTTACCGCTTCAACATACGGCATAGGGAGCGTGCAGGGACTTCCCGGATGGCCTTCCAGCGTCTGCTCGGCGCCCGGGCGGTGACCGTAGAGACCTGCTGGAGCCTGGATTATGCCTTAAGAGTAAGGCTGCAGAGCGAGATCGTCTGTCACTTCCTGCGGTCTCAGGGGATGATTGGCTAATTAAGGGGATGACACTAAAGGATTGACACAACTGCGCATAGTGTATATATTAATTATATACACTAAATACATAATACACAAAGGAAGCTGATGCTGCTGCATGAATATCGTGATATCAAGTACATCTGGCGAACCGATCTACGCCCAGATTGTGGGACAGGTCCGCCAGATGATTCTCCAAGGCGAGCTGGTCTCGGGTACGCCGCTGCCATCGATCCGCTTACTGGCGAAAGAGCTGCAGATTAGCGTCATTACCACGAAGCGGGCTTATGAGGAGCTGGAGCGGGAGGGGCTGATCAACTCGATTGTCGGCAAGGGATCTTTTGTCTCCGGGGCCGATCAGGAATATATCCGGGAACAGCGGCTGCGGATGGTGGAGGGCAAGCTGAAGGAAATTATTGACGAGAGCAGACAGCTGGGCATGGAATACGCTGAACTCGCGGAGATGCTTAAGCTGCTCTATGAGGAGGAACAGGAATGAGTAATGTAATTGAGCTGGACCATGTGACCAAGCGCTACGACCGTTTTGAGCTGCGGGATATTTCGCTACCTATCAAGGAGGGTTACATTACCGGGCTGATCGGCCCGAATGGTGCAGGTAAGACCTCAATGATCAAGTTGATGATGGGGTTAATTTACCCGGACCAAGGCAACATTCTGATGTTCGGCCAGAACAACCAGCAGGACCTGGCGGCTATTAAGGCGCGTATCGGTTACGTCTCGGATGAGAATATCTATTATGAGCACTTGACCGTTAAGCAGATGAAGAGTATCATCGCCCCGTTCTATCCCGGGTGGAATAATGATACATATGTGAAGTTTCAGGAGCTGTTCAAGCTTCCGCCGGGTAAGAAGATCAAGGATCTGTCCAAGGGGATGAAGATCAAATTCTCCCTCGCTATCGCCCTGTCCCATGGTGCCGATCTGCTGATTATGGATGAGCCGACCTCGGGACTTGATCCGATTTTTCGCCGGGAGATGCTGGAGCTGCTCAGTGAGCATATCCAGGATGAGCACAAGTCGATTCTGTTCTCGACCCACAACACTACGGATCTGGACCGGATTGCCGACTATATTGCATTCATTAACGAAGGACGGATTATTTTCAATGAGATGAAGGAGAGTCTGGGCGAACGCTATCTGCTGGTCAAAGGCGGGAAGGAACTGCTGGACCGGGATGTCCGGCGGTGGTTCGTGGGGCTGCGGGAGAACGGGCTGGGCTTCGAAGGGCTGATCAGCAACCGTGCGGAAGGGGAACGTTATTTCAGGGACACTGCAATCTGCGAGACACCTACACTGGAAGAGATTATGTACTATACGGTAAAAGGAAGTGAAGCACATGTATAACTCCATAGCTCTGATCCGTAAAGACTTCATGCTTACCCGGAAGTTTATCCTCCTGCTGATTCCCTATTATCTGATTATGGGTTATATGAACGCTGAATCCTATACGGTGTTCTCGCTGTTTCCGGCTATGCTGCTGCTCATTAACTCCTGTACCATCGATATGCAGCATAACAATCAGAAGTTTCTGGTTACGCTCCCGGTCCCGAGACAGCGGCTGATTCAGGCTAAATATATGACGCTGATTCCATTCTCCTTGTTCAGCCTGACCTGTACGATTCTGCTGTATCTGGTTGCTTTTACGATGGGCAAGCTGGATGAACCGCTGCGCTGGAGAGAGCTGGGAATAGCTACTGCCGCGTTCCCTTTATTGGCCTCATTTTATCTGCCGCTGTATTACTGGCTGGGACAAAAAGGGATGCAGATCGTCAACTTCATCTTTATAATGGTGATCATGCTGAATTTCACGGCAATTACCAGCTTGTCTAAACGGTTTCCGGCACTTGCCGAATGGATTAGCACTGGCAGATTGGATAATGTCTTGCTTGTTGCCATCAGCGTCCTGGCCTATCTCGTGATTATCTATGCTTCTTATTTAGTCTCTCTGCGGATTTATATGCACAAAGATATCTAGCTACATTGCCGGTATAAGCTTCATCACAAGAATGACCTCAACTTCCACACTCCAGTGGCAGTCTGAGGTCATTCTTGATTATTCATACATAATACACCTAGCGGAAGTTTCCGCCTTGTTCCAGGTTATCTACGAAGTCCTTGGCTTCCTTCAGGCCCAGATTCCGCGCTTCGCGCATGACCTTGATCGCCTGGATCTTCTTGCCTTCGGCCATCAGCAGGCGGATTCTCCGCTCCAGGTCCGGTGCCAGCTCCGGGTTCTGCACGAACAGGGGAGCCGGGATGTCAGTAGCTCTACTGCTCGCTGGGGGAGAGGACATTCCGCCGTAAGCATCTCTTTGCGCTAACCGGGACTCAAGCTCGTTCACACGTCTCTTCAGACTGAACACACTGAGCATAAGCAGTAGCGCCAGCACCAGAGCCAGAATGGCGATGAGATCGATCGTATCCATATGTTCCATAGGCATTGCTCCTTCCCTAATTATCTACTACCCGCCAGAGCGAAGAATGAACACTTCAGGCCTGATTGTTGATTGTATCCCCCTGGGCGGGAGCCTACAATGAGTTACAGGAACAGTACACTTATTGCTTCAACGGTACGCGGATTCCCAATTCATCTATAGGAGTGATCGGAAATGAACGAAGCTAGACATATGAAGGCGATTCGGATACATCAATTTGGAGGGCTAGAAGAGCTAAGGTATGAAGATGCACAGGTCCCCTCTCCCGCAGCGGACGAGATTCTGATTAAGGTGGCAGGGACAGCGTTCAATGCAGCAGATGTCAAAATCCGCAAGGGCTACCTGCAAGCCGTTTTCCCGCATGAATTCCCGTACATTCCTAACATTGAGGTGTCGGGTACGGTGGAGGCAGCAGGAGCAGAGGTTACGGACTTTCAGCCGGGGGACAGAGTCTATGCTGCGCTGGATATGTCCCGTGACGGCGCTGCCGCAGAGTATGTGGTCACCAAAGCGCAGTATGTTGCGCTGGCGCCAGTCTCCCTGGAGTTATCCGATGCTGCCGCGCTGCCGATTGGCGTCTTAACCGCATGGCAGGGGTTATTCGATCATGGCAACCTGCCGCAGGGTGGGCGTGTGCTGATTGCCGGAGCCGCTGGCGGGGTAGGCAGCTACGCAGTGCAATTCGCCAAGCAGCATGGGGCGTATGTCATAGGGACATCCTCTGCGGCCAGTATGCCAAAGCTTCGGGAGCTGGGGATTGACGAGATTATTGATTACACCAAGGATAGCGTCGCGGACAAGCTGAAGGACAAGGTGGATCTGATCCTCAATCTGTCCCCTGAGAATACCGAGGTGCTCAACACATGGCTGCCGCTGCTAAAAGAGGGAGGAGCGCTGATCTCGGCGGTGAATCCTGCGGACGAAGCGCTGGCAGCGCAGCTTGGCGTTAAGGCACATCAGCTGTTTGCACGAGAGGATCGTACGCTGCTGACACGGGTTGCAGAGCTGGTGGATGCGGGCAAGCTGAAGCTGTGGATTACTGAGCGACTGCCGCTGGCCGAGCTGGCTGCCTCCCATGCTATGAGCGAGGCAAGTAAGCTCCGTGGTAAGGTATTGATTACAATTTAAGCCTTCGCGATCAGAGTCGACTGCATAAATAAGACCTCATTATAGATCACCGCCAGCTCCTTCGGAGTATAAGGCATCCCGCTGTGCAGCCATTCTTCCGTAATTCCCAGAAAAATAGACGCGGAATGCGCAGCGAGATACTCTGGAGGAACCCCCGGGTGGTCGGCAAATACGCCATTCATCTCCAGCTTCCGGTAGAAGCTGCGCTTAATAACGTCCTTGAATTGCCCCGGAAATGCCGCACCCCCTTTAGCCCCGAGAAATAAGCGGATTCGCTCGCCGTGCTGCTGCAGATACTCAAGGATCTGCACCAGGGGCGGATAGGGCAAGCCCTTCAGATAATGCTCGGACATCTCTTCACGTACGATTTTGACAACCATCACCTGCTCCAGACCTGTCAGTATTTCCAGCTGAAGCTGCTCCAGCAGATCGTATTTATCCGTAAAATGCAGATAGAACGTTCCCCTGTTAATATGTGTTCTAAGCGCCAGCTGGCGTACGCTCACCTTGTGAAATCCTTCCTGCTCCATGAGCTGGAGGAAAGTATCCTCGATTAAAGCCCGGGTTCCCGCTGACATCCTCTCATGTATATCGCCCATACTGTGTTCGCCTCTTCCGTTAACTGCTGAAACTCTATCTTTTTAAAATAGGATATTTCCAACCAAAATTCAAATGTAAGCTATGCCAAAGTCTTTCGGGTTACCATAAATGAGATTAAATGGTGTATAATTGGGGGAAAGGGAGGCGATTCTTATGACTGAATTCTCTAATGGCGGTGGACCCCCTATCTATTCGAATGACCCCGGCGGGCACAAAGCCAACCATGACGTCAATGAACAGAAGCTTCATCGTGAAGGGCCTTTGGGATTATGGCGGCAGATCTCTGATATGGTTATTGCGGTGGGTGTAATTGCTTTGATTATTGTTGTGATCATGTGGATTTCTTAACCGAATAGATTGAACTTATGTTTTTTCTGCTATGGGACTGCCGTGACTCCAGAGAATGTTTGGCCCTCCGGCCGCTGTTGTATTTGGATTTCCTTGATTACAACCGCTTCTCGCGGTAGAAATCCAAATACAGCCTATGCTTACGATGCGAGCTTTCCTGCGGAAAGCTTTCAGGCGTACGCTATCGCTCCTACAGTTCCAAATTTCCCCTCCACTTCTTTTGCTTTTTTGTTAACTTCTTAATTGCATCTTACATAACAACTCCAAATGAATTGATAGGGAGAGAAGTTAAATGATATATCACCGGGCCGAACGGGCGATTGAAACTGAACGGTTACTGCTGCGCCTATTCAAACCAACGGATGCAACAGATGTCAGCTATCATTGTAACAATTACAATATATACAAGAGTACTTTGACCCTTCCGTATCCTTATCCAATAGAGTGTGCGGTGGACTGGATCGCGAATCATGAACAGAACTTTGACCTGGACAAGATGTATGACTTCGCAATCACTGACAAAGCAGACGGCCAGCTATATGGAGCGATTGGGTTATCCAATCATCAGTCCCACCATAACGGTGAAATCGGGTATTGGATTGGCGAAGCCCATTGGGGGCACGGTTACGGAACAGAGGCTGCCAGGGCGGTTATTGAATTTGCTTTTGCAGAGAAGAAGTATCACAAGGTCTATGCACGGCATTTCGCTTCCAATCCGGCTTCAGGAAGAATTATGCAGAAATGCGGAATGACCTATGAAGGTACACTGAAAGATCAAGTACATAAGATTCATGCCTATGAGGATTTGGTGTATTACGGAATTGTGAATACGGAGGAGGCTTCGCCTAATGGTCTATGAATTCGAAGGTGAGATTAAGCTGCTGGAAGGTAAAATGAAATGGAAGGTCGTGTATTTTCCGTATTCCGTCCAAGAGGCATTCCATACTAATAGCAGAATACCTGTACATATCGACGTAGGCGGGCATGAGTTCGAGCATACGCTGTTGCCGTCCAGGAACGGGCATTATTTTGTGTACAATGAGTTCATCCGGAGGGCGGTCCGTAAAGAGCTGGGCGACATGCTGCATGTCACACTCACACAGAGCGTGGAACCCCGTGCAATTGTTGTACCCGCATACATTAAGGAGGTTCTTGAAGAACATCAGATGCTCAGCACATTCCTGGATCAGCCCGATTACCTGAAGCGGGAACAGATTAATTATATTGAGCTGGCGAAAAAGGAGGAGACCCGAAGTAACCGGAGCTTGGCATTAGCTCAAAAACTGCATAAGAGCCTCTAACTCCGATAACTCCGAGCCACTCTTCCTTCGCCATCAGCCCTTCCCCCGATATTCACTCGGCGTTTGGCCGGTGAACTTCTTGAACTGCCGCATGAAATGGACATCATTCTCATAACCGCAACTCGCAGAGATCTGGCTGACGGTATACGTGGTGTTCTTCAGTAAATAGGAGGCATGGCCCACACGATTAAGGATGATGTCGCTGACGGCCGGAATGCCGAAGATTTGCTTATAGATCTGCTGAAAATAGGACGGGCTCATGTTCATCCGCTCCGCCAGCTGTTCGACAGAATACCAGGTGGAGGGGGAGCTGAGCACTTCATTTCTCAGGTTCAGGAACGCATCATAGTATTTGCTGACCGGCTGGCTGGCCTCCACGTGATGGCGCATATCGCTAAGCTTCATGAACAGGCAACGAACAATGGAGTCGATGATCTCCAGGCGGAAGCTGCCGTTCTGCAGATTCTCCCAGTGCAGCTCATTCACTTTTCTGGTGATATAGAGCGGGTCATGGGCCTTCATTAAGGTGTCCAGCGGCAGCTTCAAGCGGTCAAACCAAGCATCCGCCCCCTCCAGCTCAAAATGGAACCAGTCATGCACCAGCGGCAGCTCAGCGTCTCTGTAGAAGTAATGGCTATCTCTGTTATAGATGATGTAAGTATTCGGTTCAGCATACACGCTCCGCGTCTGAAGCCTCAGCTCCATCTTGCTCCGAAAGAATACGAAGACATAATCGCCGGAGCCTTCCGGGCGGTCAATTGTCATGCCCTCCGGATGAATTACATTCGAACCGCACCGTTTTAGGATGAACATATACATTTCCGCCTTTTTGAAGGATAGATCAGTCAATAGATAGGATAAATCATTTTCTTTCCCGGGACAAGGGAGTACTCTGTGGTAGTGAATATGGAGAATACTTCAGTAACGAGAGAGAGGGTTAATTCTAAGATGACTGGAACAACGATGAAAGCAGCGACGAAATTCTATACCCTGGGCTACCCGCGACCCCAATTTGTCCGCAGCCAGTGGCTGGATTTGAACGGAGAATGGGACTTTAGCTTCGATGATGACAATGCAGGCGTTGCGGCGCGCTGGATGGACCATTTTCCGGCCACACATACCATTAACGTTCCATTCACCTGCGAGACAGCGGCCAGCGGCATCGGTGAGGAGACCTTTCACCCCCGGATCTGGTACCGCAAGCATCTGGTTCTGTCCCATGCGCTAGAAGGGAAGCAGACGGTGCTGCATTTTGAAGGCGTGGATTATAAAGCGGTCTGCTGGGTGAACGGCGGGTACGCAGGAGAGCATGAGGGGGCGTATGTGCGGTTCTCCTTCGATATTACCGATCTGCTCAGTCAGGATGGCATGAACGAGATTGTGCTGATGGTGACCGACAGCGACAGCTGTCTACAGCCCCGGGGGAAGCAGCGCTGGGCGGGCCGAAACCATGATTCGTTCTATGTTCAGACCACCGGTATCTGGAAAAGCGTCTGGCTGGAGCATGTCCACGCTACCCGGCTGGATTCCGTGAAAATGACACCCGACATTAACCGCCAAATGCTCCGGCTGGATTACCGTGTACACGGCCTGACAGAAGCCCGGAATCTCAGGCTGGAGACCGAAATTACGTATCAAGGGGAGCGGGTAAATAAGCTTAGCCTGTCGGTGGACAGAGCTTGGATGACGGTGGAAGTCAGCATGATGGAAGGCATTAACGGGCCTTGGCTGCAGAACCTGTGGTCACCGGGGAACCCGAACCTTTTTGACATCGAATTCGTGCTGTATGCGGGTGAGCAGGAGCTTGACCGGGTTGGCTCGTATGCCGGCATGCGCAGCATCTCAATCAAGGGCAGCCAGATCCTGCTGAACAACATCCCTCTGTATCAAAGACTGATCCTGGATCAGGGCTACTGGACCGACAGCCATCTGACTCCGCCGTCTGAAGAAGCGCTGATTCAAGATATTGAGGCAATTCTGGAGATGGGCTACAACGGTTTGCGTAAACATATGAAGGTGGAGGACGCCCGGTTCCTGTACTGGTGCGATGTCAAAGGCCTACTGGTCTGGTCAGAGATGGCGGCTGCTTACGAATATAACGACGAGGCGCTGGAGCGTTTCACCAACGAATGGCTGGAGGTCGTGCAGCAGAAGTATAACCATCCGTGCATTATCACCTGGGTGCCTTTTAACGAATCGTGGGGAGTGCAGAATATCCTTCATGACGTCCGGCAGCAGACATTCACGGAAGGGATCTATCATTTGACCAAATCTATTGATCCTTATCGCCCGGTGATTACGAATGACGGCTGGGAGCATACCGTGTCTGACATTCTGACGCTGCATGATTATGTGGAGCGGGGTGAAGCGCTATATGCAACTTACAAGGATAAAGACTCTATTACCGGCAGCAGCGGCACGTATAACGAATGGAAGTTTGCTTTTGCAGAAGGGTATAGCTATAAGGGGCAGCCAGTTATCATCAGCGAGTATGGGGGGATTGCCTTCCAGAGTGAGCACGGCTGGGGGTATGGACATCAGGTGGATAGCGAGGAAGCTTTTCTGGAGCGGTTCGGCAGCTTAACCCGTGCGATTCAGGCCATTCCATTCATCTCCGGGTACTGTTATACGCAGGTTACGGACGTTCAGGATGAGGTCAACGGGTTAATGACTGCGGAGCGCGAGCCGAAGGTTCCACTTGCGCGGATACGCGAGATTAACCTGCGCCTGGGAATGTAAACTCTTTCAAAAAACACCGAAGGGGTTGACGAACGGAGAATATTACACTATCATTCATAATAGTTACAAAAAATTAATAACTGTCAGGCAGCATTAGCCGGCAAGAAAGGAGACTGAGTTCTTTTTGAAAAAAGGAATCGTGTGGCTACTGAGTATTGTACTATTGCTATCGTTTGGATCTGAAAAAGCATCTGCGGATGACAGCACCAGGCTTGACCAAGAGGTTAATGATGTTATGGGAACTCCATATAAATGGGGGGGCACCAAGGCATCTGAAGGGTTTGACTGTTCCGGATTTATAATATACATATTTGGCAAGTTCAACTTAGATCTTCCGAGAACATCCAAGTCGCAGGCAAGTGCAGGCGAATATGTAGCCAAGTCCGATTTACGTCCGGGAGATCTTGTCTTTTTCGACACCGGAGGCAACGGCATCTCGCATGCAGGCATCTATGTGGGCGACAACAAATTTGCACATTCCTCCAGCAATAACGGAGTGTCCATCACCAAGCTGTCTTCGAGCTACTACAAGGATAGATACGTAACCGCCAGAAGAACCATTTCGGAGAGCACGTATCAGAAGATGACTGGCAATTAATTCGATCACTAATCCTTATATTATAAACAAACGGTGACGTTGCCCTGGAATCTACCGGGGCGGGTCGCCGTTTTTGGTAGGGGTTTATGACTTGGCTGGCTCCTCGATATGCACCATCACCCGCACCAGATAGTCCTCAGGATGCTTCATAACGATCTCATCCAGCAGGAATTCCTCGTAAGCATCTCCTTTAATAACATAATGATTCTTGTCCATGTAATCAAAAATCTGCGGATAAATTTTCTCGCTATCCTCATAATCAGCCCGGGTGTAAGACACAAGATAGTAGCCTTCCGGCATATATTCTTGTTCGTGATGCTCTGTTGTGATGAAGCAGAACATATAGGAGATCATATCCCCGTCCCTCCTTAGCAGATCCTCCTTACAGATAATCGCTCCACCCGGATATCCGGCAGGTGCATGTTCGAGATGCAGACGTTCCTGGTAATCATCCCACAGCTCCTCGTTTAATTCCCGCCTCGAGTCATGGACACGGCGGCTTCGCAGAATCGGCTTGCGGGCCTGGTGGATGACAGATATCCGGCTGGTGTCCACATTCAGAGAGTGATCGATATTATCCGCGCGCTGGAGGATCATCTGTCTAGCCTGTGTGAGCTTCGCAATCTGTAGCTTCACAATCTCCTCCTGCTTCCGCAGCAGCTCCAGGGTGCTTGACGGAGAACGGTGCTCCAGATACTCCCGGATATCCTCCAGAGACATGCCCAGCTCCTTGAAGAGATAAATGACACCAATGGTATCCAACTGGGTGCGGATGTAGTACCGGTAGCCGTTGTCAGCCACGAAGGCAGGCTTAAATAAGCCGATCTGATCATAGAAAATGAGCGTTTTGCGCGGAACACGGGACAGCTTGGAAAAGGCGCTAATAGACATCAAATCATTCTTAGGTTTAGCCATCTTCATCTCCTTCTAAATGACGGGTTGACTGTATAGTTACTATACAGTTTATAATAACCTCTGTTCTTACGGTTAATCAACTTGTTCGTTACAAAGAAGGAGAATGCTTATGATCAGGAAGTTACTGCAAAGTGTGCGGGAGTATAAGAAGGATACATGGTTGACTCCTATATTCTTGCTTGGAGAGGTTGCCATGGAGGTGCTGATTCCCTTGCTCATGGCTGAGTTAATTGACCAGGGCATTACCGGGGGGCAGATGAACCAGATCGTGAAGTATGGTCTGATTCTTATCCTGTTCGCTCTGGTCTCCCTGGTATTCGGCGCACTTGCCGGTAAACACTCAGCCACTGCGATGTCCGGCTTCGGGCGAAATCTGCGGGAAGACCTGTTCCGTCATGTGCAGCGGCTGTCTTTTTCCAATATGGATAAATTCTCGACCTCAGGGATCGTCACCCGGCTGACTACGGATATCACGCATGTGCAGAATGCATTTCTGATGATTATACGGATTGCGTTCCGCAGCCCCGTAATGATTATATTTGCCACGATTATGACCTACCGGGTCAGTCCAACTATTGCTACCTGGTTCATCGTCGTTGTTCCGGTGCTTGCGGCAGGGATGATGCTCATCTTGAAGTATGCCTTTCCGCTCTTTGAACGGGCCTTCGACAGCTATGATTCGCTCAACAAGGTCGTTCAGGAGAATGTCCGCGGCATTCGGGTGGTCAAGTCTTATGTGCGGGAGGAGCATGAGATCTCCAAGTTCCAGGCAGTGTCGCTGAGGATCTTCGCACAGATGGCCAAAGCCGAACGCATCCTCGCCTATGAGCTGCCGCTTATGCAGGTGATTCTGTATGGGGTGATGCTAATCATCTCCTGGGTAGGAGCCAAGCTGGTGGTGGGCGGCAATATGACAACCGGAGAACTGACCAGTGTGTTCGCTTACTCCATGCAAATTCTGATGAGCCTGATGACGCTGGGGATCGTTGTAGTAATGGTTGCTATTGCCCGCGCGTCTGCCGGACGTATTCATGACCTGCTGGATGAACAGCCGGACATCACAAGTCCGGGTTCCCCGGTAACTGAACTGCATACAGGCGAGGTGGAGTTCCGTAACGTGTCCTTCCGTTACTCCAGTAAGGCCAAGAAGGATGCATTATCCGGGATCAACCTGCATATTCGCCCGGGACAGACGATTGGCATGATCGGCGGGTCGGGCAGTGCCAAGTCTACATTGGTGCAGCTCATTCCGCGTCTCTATGATGTTACCGAAGGTGAAGTACTCGTTAGCGGAACGAATGTGAAGGACTATGATCTGCATGTGCTGCGGAGTCAGGTCGCTATGGTGCTCCAGAAAAATGTACTGTTCGGCGGCTCCATCAAGGACAATCTGCGCTGGGGGAATGAAGCAGCTACCGACGAAGAGCTGATCGACGCCTGCAAGGCCGCACAAGCCCATGAGTTCATCACGTCCTTCCCTGACGGATATGATACCCGGCTGGATCAAGGGGGGACGAATGTATCCGGCGGGCAGAAGCAGCGGTTATGTATTGCCAGAGCTCTACTGAAGAAGCCCAAAATCCTGATTCTGGATGATTCGACCAGTGCAGTGGATACACGTACAGATGCATTAATCCGAACTGTATTCAAGGAGAGTATTCCGGATACGACCAAGATCATCATTGCCCAGCGCATCGCGTCTGTGGAAGATGCAGATCAGATTATTGTGCTGGATGACGGGGAGCTGGCGGATATCGGGACGCATCAGGAGCTTTTGAGCCGGAGTACGATCTATCAGGAAGCTTACAACACACAGACGAAGGGAGAGGAAGCACAGCATGAACAACATTAATTATGGCAGAACGATTAAGCGGCTCCTGGCCTACTTCAAGCTCTTCAAGTTCAGAACCTCACTGGCCCTTCTGCTGGTGCTGGTAAGTTCTGCGGTATCTGTAGCTTCCGCTACGTTCCTGAGACTGCTCATCGATGACTTCATCACACCGCTGCTGGGCGATCAGCATCCGGTATTTGACGCTTTGTTCCAGGCACTGGCCATTCTGGCTGTCATTTATGCCGCCGGTGTCATCAGCACATTTATCTCCAAGCGGCTGATGATTACGGTCTCACAGCTCATTATGAAAAGAATCCGTGACCATCTGTTCGCTCATATGCAGAAGCTGCCGGTTAAGTACTTCGACCGCAAGGAGCACGGAGACATTATGAGTCACTACACGAATGACGTAGATACACTCAATATGATGCTCACAGACGGATTGCCGCAATTGCTCTCTACGGTTGTGACGGTTATAGTGGTGCTTGGCACGATGCTGTATCTGGATGTCCCGCTGACGATTGTAGTGGTATTAGGCGCACTGGTGATGCTATGGATTACCAAGAAGGTTGGAGGGAAGGCGACACACCACTTTTTCCGGCAGCAGGAATCTATTGGCGCACTGGACGGATATATTGAAGAAATGATTCACGGGCAAAAGGTAGTGCAGGTGTTCGGCCGTGAAGAGCGATCCATCGAACAGTTCGCGCACCTGAACCGAGAATTGTTCGATAGCTCCACGACAGCCAACAAATATTCGAATATTCTGATGCCGGTGAACGCCAATCTTGCTACCCTAATCTATGTGCTGGTGGCAATAGCGGGCGGGGCCATGTCGATCTCCGGCTGGAATGAAGGCTTGACGCTGGGAAGTATTGCGGCGTTCCTGAGCCTGTCCCGTAACTTCACGATGCCGATTGCTGAAATCTCCTCCCAGATCAATATGTTTGTAGTGGCGCTTGCAGGCGCACAGCGGATCTTCAACCTAATGGACGAACAGCCGGAAGAAGATCAGGGCCGCGTTACCCTGGAGCAAGACCCGCAAGGCACCGGATGGGCATGGAGGCTGGAGGATGGTTCCACAGTGCCGCTTGCCGGGAAGGTGGAATTCAAGGAGGTAGGCTTCACGTATGACGGGAAGAAGCAGGTGCTGCAGGAGATTACTTTATCTGCGGAGCCTGGGCAAAAGCTTGCTTTTGTAGGCGCTACAGGTGCCGGAAAAACGACCGTGGCCAACCTGCTGAACCGTTTCTACGATATCACGCAAGGCGAGATCATCTATGACGGCATCAATATACAGCGTATCCGCAAAGCGGACCTGCGCCGGTCCCTTGGTATCGTTCTGCAAGACACGCATCTGTTCTCCGGCACGGTGGCCGATAATATCCGCTATGGACGGCTGGAGGCCAGTGACGAGGAGGTTATGCAGGCAGCTAAGCTGTCTTATGCCGCGAGCTTCATCGAACGCTTGCCGGACGGATACCAGACTCAGCTGGACGGGAACGGGAATGGGCTGTCACAGGGCCAGAGCCAGTTGCTGGCGATTGCCAGGTCAGCCATTGCCAATCCGCCGGTGATGATTCTTGATGAAGCGACCTCATCCATCGATACGCGGACGGAAGCCCTGGTACAGAAGGGGATGGATAATCTAATGGATCACAGAACTGTGTTCGTCATCGCCCACCGCCTGTCCACGGTACGGAATTCCGATGCCATCATGGTGATGGACATGGGGCGGATTAAGGAGCGGGGGGATCACAAACAGTTAATCTCAGAGAAGGGGATATATTATCAGTTGTATACGGGAGCTTTTGAGTGGGATTGATGCAGGGGCGTTCTGACAAGGGAGTCTGCCGATGGGCAGGCTCTTTTTGCTGCTTCTAATAATTCTCAGAGACTGAACAAAAATGTGTTGACCAGACTAGGCAGGTTGATTATAATTTACATTGATAATCGTAATCATTACAAATAAAATTCAAAACTGCAAGGGTGTGAGCGATGCGCAGAGAAATCTCCTTTGTTAAAGTAAGCCCTACTCAAAACATGACGATCTTGGTTAAGAGCAGCCATGAGGAAGATGAATACGCTCCGATCGCGGTAAGAATGATGTCTTACGACAACGTAAATGCCGAGCAGGTGGGGTTCATTCAGAAGAAAGCCCGTCCGGATGCAGATGCTTCGCTCCAAATGGCCGGCGGCGAGTTTTGCGGAAATGCCTGTATGGCCTTGGCTGTACTGATGGCGAACCAGCAGGACCTTCACCCCTCCGGCTGCCAATCTATCACACTGGAGGCTTCAGGCACAGATCAACTGGTTGATTGCGTGGTGACGAGAACAGCAGAGAGTTACCTGTGTCAGGCCAGGATGCCCATCCCGCTGAAGCTGGAAACCAAGGTATTCAAGTATAGCGGCAATGAATATTTGGTGGGTCTGATCCAGTACTCCGATTTCCTTCATGTGGTAGTCGAGGTCCGTCAGTTTACGAACCCGTTCAAAAGAATGGCTCATAGCTTAGCCAAGCTGCTTGAAATTACATCGTCCAATCAGCTGATTGGCATCCTGCTGTTTAAGCCAAGCTCAAGCGAGCTTCTGCCGCTGATTTATATCCCAGCGCTGGATAGTATGATCTGGGAGAGAGGCTGCGGTTCGGGGACCGCTTCTCTTGGTGCCTATATGGCTTGGAAGAACAAGTCCTCCTTCGAAGGGGCCATTCAGCAGCCCGGAGGTATCATCAGTGTATCGGCACAGCTGGAGCAAGAACAACTTGTCGGCTTAAGTATTTCAGGCCATGTCAACATCGTGGCGGAAGGAACAGCCTATATCGACCTGTAATCATTGTAGAAGAGAAGGGGAGGTTTGAACATGCTTCTAACTACACTCTATGGATTTGCAGCCAGGTTCCGGAGAATCGCTGATGCGTATGATGGTACTTCCGCTGAAAATCTGGAGCTCACGAAGATCATAGACGACTACACCGGATTCATTATGAATCCCCGCCATCAGGAAATCTGGGCAGAGATAGAACAACAAGATTCCAAGGAGGTGACGCAGCTAACAGCAGAATTAAGAGAAGTATCGGCACGGTGTGTTGCCATCATGGAGAAGTGTCGTGCCCTACACGTCTTGAACGGCGTGGAAGAGCGAAACGGATATTTCACTAATATTGAATCCAGCATTGAGCGTGAATTCGGCAGCTTTCAGGTGGAATCCACATCCAGGGTAGTGATGGTTGGCTCGGGAGCTTTCCCGATGACGCCCATGCTGATAGGCAGGCGTACGAATGCCGAAGTTCTGGGAATAGACATTGACAAGGAAGCTGTGCAATTGAGCAATGAAGTGCTGAAGAAGATAGGGAATCATTCGCCATTACGTCTTTTAACAGGGGAAGTTATTCAGTTCAAGGCTGAGTTGAAGCAAGCGACACACATCATATTCAGCTCCACTGTGGCGGAGAAGTACGATCTGCTGGACCGGTTGTATGCATTAACCAGCGGGCAAGTGGTAGTAGCTATTAGGTATGGTAACCACCTAAAGTCACTGTTTAATTACCCGATGGAAGCTGTGGATGAGACCAAGTGGAAGCTATCTGAACAAATTCTGTGTCCTGATCAGGTCTTTGATGTCGCGCTATATTGCAAGGCTCAGCCAACATTGTAAGAGAGGAGGCTTCATGTGGACGAATTCAGACGTGTATTATTACTCGGGACCGGACCGGTGACCCTTCAGCTGGCGGTCTTGTTCAAGAAGCATTTCGACTCCTATCTAGGCATCGCCGGGAGAATCTCCCGCAGGTCTGAGTCATTGATGGCCGCGCTTCACGCAGACGGTAATCGGTTGTTCACTACCGCACAGAATGATTCACACCGCAGGATGGCAGGTGAATGCCGTGCAGATCAGGTTTTTCAGGACTATAGGGCGGTAAAGGGGACATGGGATACCCTCATTGTATCCGTCACCGCCGATGCCTATCTGGAGGTACTGCGCAGCCTGGATACACAACTGCTCACGCATGTGAAATGCGTCATTCTGGTGTCTCCGACGCTGGGTTCCAACCGTCTGGTTCACCATTACATACAGGAGACGGGCTCCAAGGCCGAAATTATAAGCTGTTCCACTTATCTGGGTGATACACGCTGGATTGACGGTGTACCTTCCAACCGTGCGATAACTACCGGGGTTAAGAAAAAAGTTTTCATTGGTTCATCACAGCCCGCGTCCCATCATCTCCACCTGCTGAAGCAGCTCTACGAACGTCTGGGAATTGCTCTGGTTGTCATGAAGTCTCCGCTGGAGGCGGAGAGCAGGAACATCTCCTTATTCGTTCATCCGCCGCTCTTCATGAATTCATTCTCGCTTAAGGCCATATTTGGCCAAGATCACAGCCGGAAGTATGTATACAAGTTATTCCCGGAGGGGCCAATTACTCCCCAGTTAATTCACGAAATGGTGGAGTGCTGGAGAGAGTTGTCAGCGCTGCTTGATGCCCTCGACCTGCCAAGCGTCAATCTGCTGAAGTTCATGACGGTCGACAATTATCCGGTCAGAGCGGAGAGTCTGCCGCAGCACATGATTGAAAGCTTCGAGTCGCTGGAGCCGATCCATCAGGAATACCTCGTATATGTCCGTTACGCCTCTCTCCTGATTGACCCGTTCTCGGATCCGGACCCGGAGGGAAGATACTATGACTTCTCCGCTGTCCCCATTCAATCTGTATTCATGAACAAGGATGGAGCATGGGATATCCCGCGGATGCCCAAGGAGGATTATTACCGCATTAAGATCATTCAGGGCATCGCAGAGCATGTGAAGGTGAGTTGTCCCACGATTGATACATTTATTGAACGGTATGAGCAACAACTGAAGCGTTCAGCCAAGGTGCTCCAGGGACAGCCCGTTTCCGAAGCGTTCCATGTCCAGTCATTTGCCGGCGATATTGAGCGGATCTGCAGCAATACAAAACTATACTAATCATTCAACTTGGGGGAGTTCAGATGAGAAAGAGATCTACTATTTTTGTGGCAGCAGTTACGATAGTGATGCTGCTCGCCGGATGCGGCGCGGCAGAGAACAGGCAGACGGAAGCGGGTAAGCCCGGTCAGGAGCTGGTATACGCCACGGTGAAGGATATCAACGATATGAATCCGCATTTGTATCCCGGCTCCATGCCGGCTCAAGGAATGGTCTACGAATCGCTGGTTGAGAATACACCGGGTGGTATCCAGCCCCTGCTTGCAGAATCCTGGGAGATCTCCCCGGACGGGACCGTCTATACGTTCCATCTGAGACAGGGTGTGACTTTCCACGACGGGCAGCCGTTTAATGCCGAAGCGGTGAAGCAGAATATAGATGCGGTGCAGCATAATGCCGCTAAGCATACCTGGATCAAGCTGTCAGACAAAATCAAAGAAACGAAGGTGACCGGTGAGCATACCTTTGAGTTGACCTTGTCAGAGCCGTATTACCCGACATTGCTTGAGCTATCCATGACAAGACCGTATGTCTTCCTGTCCCCGCAGGACTTCCTGAATGGAGAAACCAAGGATGGGGTGAAAGGCTATCATGGAACGGGCCCTTACCGTCTTGCTGAACACCGGACGGACCAATATGCGGTGTTTGAAGCGAATACTAAGTATTGGAACGGTACACCTGCCATCTCCAAAATCACGGCCAAGGTGCTGCCGACCGGGGAAACAACCTTCCTGGCCCTGCAAAAGGGGGAAGTCAACTTTGTGTTCACCGATGACCGCGGAACGGACAGTATCGATACGGAGGCTATGGACCGGCTGGCCGAATCCGGAGTCTATCAGGTCGTGAGAAGTGAGCCGATGAATACGAAAATGATTGTGGCCAATAGCGGCAAAGCAGACAGTCCCGTGCAGGATAGAGCCGTCCGCGAAGCGGTCTGGCACGCCATTGACCGGGATACGATCGCCGGGCAAATCTTCAGCGGCAAGGAAACTCCCGCCGGGACCTTGTTCTCTTCCAATGTGAACTATGCGGATATCGGACTGAAACCGCGGGCCTACGATTTGCAGGAAGCAGAGCGTCTCCTGGAAGAAGCCGGCTGGACCCGCTCCGGCGAAGAGACCCGCACGAAGGGGGGCAAACCTCTGTCCATGACATTATATTATGATGCCGCTTCGTTATCCCAGAAGACGGAGGCCGAGCTGATCCAGAATACCGTCAAAAGCATAGGCATGAAGCTGGAGCTGTTGGGTGAGGACTCCTCCTCCATTGCAAGCCGCAGAGCAGCGGGGAACTATGACCTCCTGTTCAACCAGACCTGGGGGCTTGCTTATGACCCGCAAAGCACAGTCTCTGCATTCACTTCGGAAACCGCGTATTACCATGCCATCAAAGGCATCGGCCGGGCCGAGCAGCTCAAGGGCAAAATTGAAGAAGTCATGGTAACCTCGGATGAGGAGAAGCGCAAAGCTCTGTATGCAGATATTTTGACAACGGTTCATGAAGAGGCCCTATTCATTCCGTTAACGAACGGCAATCTTACCGTAGTCGCTCCCGGCAACCTGCAGGGCATCAGCTTCAAGCAAACGCAATTTGAGCTTCCCTTCGAGCGTATGAGCTTCAAATAAGCCGGAGGCGGAAAGGAAGGTCTGTATGAGCGGATATATTCTCAAAAGGACACTGCTGGCAGCGCCGCTGCTGATCATTATTTCGTTCCTGACCTTTGCGCTGAATCATCTGTCCCCGCTGAATCCGGCTGAGGTGGTTCTGCGCTCTCAGGGGGTGCCGCAGATTACGGAGACGTTAATTGCGGAGACTGAAGCAGCACTCGGGATGGACAGGCCGTTTCTGATCCGTTATGCGGATTGGCTGGTCTCCTGCCTGCGGCTGGATTTCGGCGATTCCTATATTACGGGGACTCCGGTGTGGTCTTTGCTGGGCCCGGCTCTGCTTAATACGCTGAAGCTGACGATGGTATCCGTTATTGTCATCCTGGCATTATCTGTGGGTCTGGGAATTCTCTGTGCGCTGAAAGAAGGCCGGCTGCTGGACCGCTCGGTCCGCGGTGTCTCCTTCTTCCTGACATCTATGCCGTCTGCCTGGCTTGCAGCCATGATGATCTGGTATTTCTCCGTCAAGCTGGACTGGCTTCCGACCAGCGGCATGGATTCATCCGCCGGCTATATCCTGCCCGTGACGGTGCTGACTGTCAGTTATGCGGGAATCTACTTCCGTATCATCCGCAGCTCCATGCTGAGCCAGCTACATGAGGACTATACGCTATATGCAAGGGCATGCGGTTTGCCTGAGCGGAAGATTACACTTCGCATGCTTAAGAATTCCATGCAGGTCGCGGTATCGGTGTTCTGCATGGCAGTTCCGGTTATCCTGGGAAGCACCGTTGTGGTAGAGAGCATCTTCGCCTGGCCGGGGCTTGGAGCCTTAACCGTGAACTCCATACTGGGGCGGGATTTCCCGGTTATTCAGGCTTATGTCCTGGTGCTCGCAGCGTCCTTCGTGCTGTTCAACACCTTGTCAGATCTTATCAATGCAGCGCTGAATCCAAGGCTGAGGAAGGAGTTCTAGATGACTGTCTATCGTAAAATGTGGAGCGACAAGCTGGCCGCCTTATCACTGACGGTCACTGCAATGGTCGCAATCCTTGGCATTTGCGCTCCTTGGTTTGCTCCTCACAGCCCGGAACAAGTCCATATGGAGCTGCGCTACGCATCCCCATCGTGGCAGTACCTGCTGGGCAATGATCATCTCGGACGCTGTGTGCTGTCCAGATTAATCTATGGTATTCGTCCCAGTGTGCTTTGGGTTTTTGCCGCGCTTCTGGTCTCCTTGTCCTTCGGGGGCGTTCTCGGAATTCTGGCAGGCTACTTCCGGGGGAAGACGGATCACATGATCATGAGAGTCTGCGACATCATGCTTTCCTTTCCCGGATACGTCATGTCGCTGGCTGTAGTCGGTATATTGGGGCCGGGAATCCAGAATATTCTGATTGCCTTCGTGATCATGAAATGGGCTTGGTTTGCCCGCGTCATCCGCACCTCCGTGATGCAGTTTGCTGAAGCTGATTATGTCAGATTTGCTAAGGCAATAGGGATGGGCAACGTTAAGATCATATGGAGGCACATCCTGCCTGTAGCGCTGCCGGATATTGCAGTGATCTCCAGCAGTGCTTTTGGAACCATGATCCTGCAGATTTCCGGGCTGTCCTTTCTCGGTCTGGGCATTCAGGCACCTCACGCGGAGTGGGGGATGATGCTGAATGAAGCAAGAGGGGTCATGTTCTCCCGGCCTGAGCTGATGCTGGCCCCGGGACTTGCGATCGTAATCGTGGTGTCGGCGGTTAATTTCTGCTCCGACGCCCTTCAAGCAGCACTCGACCCCAAGCTGCAAAGCAGCACCCGCAAATCACTCCGTGGCCTGGGGTTGTTCCCGGCCAAACCGAAGGGAGAAGAGGTGGCATAACGATAGTGAACATACTAGATGTTTCGAATTTGCGGATATGGGACGATACGACGGGCAAGGTGGTGGTCTCTGACAGCTCCTTTCAGGTGAGGCAGGGGCGCTGTCTGGCTATTGTCGGAGAGAGCGGCAGCGGCAAGTCTGTCACCTGCCGGGCGATCATGAGATTGAATACCTTCAACATGAGACAGTCAGGGAGTATTCGGCTGAACGGGGTTGACCTCGCAGAGCTGTCCGAAGCGGATATGCGCAGGCACAGAGGCAAGCACTTGTGTCTGATTATGCAGCAAGGCATGCGGGCGTTCGATCCTTCAAGCCCGGTCGGAAGCCATTTCAGAGATACACTTCGGCAGCATTATGGCTGGGGCCGGACTGAGATCACGTCCAGAATGGCCAAGGCCATGGAGAGCGTCAGGCTGCATGATCCGGTTGCGCTAATGAACAAATACCCGCATCAGCTATCCGGAGGAATGCTGCAGCGGATGATGATTGCGCTGGCGATTGTTCTTGAGCCCACGCTGATTATTGCCGATGAGCCCACCTCGGCGCTGGACACGCTGTCGCAGTTTGAAGTGCTTGAGCAGCTGATAGCCCTGCGGGAGGAGACAGGCTGCGCCATGATCTTCGTCTCCCATGATCTGGGCATTGTGCAGCGGATCGCTGACGATATCGTGGTGATGAGAGACGGCGAAATTCTGGAGTGCGGAACAACGGCTGACATTTTCTCGGGGACCAGGCATGAATATACCAGACATCTCCTGGATGCGAAGCAGAGGCTGAACCGGCATTTCAGGCACAGGATGGGAGGGCATCAGCATGTTGACCGTTAGTCAGGTGGAGAAATCCTATGGAGGCGGGAGAAGGTCATCCCGCAGCCCCAAGAAGGTGTTACATAATATCAGCTTTGTCTTGGAGAAGGATGAGGTGCTGGGCATTATCGGGGAGAGCGGCAGCGGCAAATCAACCTTGGGAAGGCTGCTGCTTGGCATCGAGAAGCCGGATAAGGGAAGCCTTCATTTCGAAGACAGAGATATAGCAGAGCGCTCAGGCCGAAGGAGGAGGATTAGTGCAGTATTTCAGGACTATACTTCTTCTATTCATCCCTACTATACGGTAGAGAAAGCCCTGGCCGAGCCGCTTAAGCTGTACGGGTGGAAGGACGGGGACATCAGGCTGAGAATAGACTTCCTGCTGCGCCAGGTTGGACTGGATTCCTCTTACCGCAGCAAGTATCCTCATGAATTGTCCGGGGGAGAAGCGCAGCGGGTGTGTATTGCCAGAGCCATTTCCACAGAACCGAAGTGCATTGTGCTGGATGAAGCCGTCAGTTCGCTTGACGCCTCCGTCCAATTTCAGGTGCTGGAGCTGCTGAAGGAGCTGAAGGCATCCTACGGCATGAGCTACATCTTCATCACACATGATATCCAGGCAGCCGTCTATTTGTGTGACCGCTTGATGTTTATCCGTGACGGGCAGATTGAAGAGATCGTGTCTGCCGGGCAGTTAACTGAAGTCCGCTCGGAATACGCCTCAATCATGCTGCACATGGCATTAGAACTGGCAGGCCAGGATGAAGGCTGCAATGCCGGCGGGGAGAAACGGAAGGAGAGAATATGGTGAAGGGAGCCCTCGCTTGGCCCTTTCTGCGCTTATATGCATTAACACTCTTGTATTTCAGTGCGAACTCCATTCTGAACGTAATCATTCCCTTAAAAGGAGAATCCCTGGGGGCCAGCAATTCGGCCATTGGTATCGTGATGGGGGCGTATTTATTCACCACCATGTTCCTCCGTCCCTGGGCGGGCCAGGTTATTCATCAGTGGGGGCCTGTTAAAGTACTGCGTGTCATTCTGGTGATTAACGCACTAGCCTTATCGTTATATACCTTTACCGGCTTAGGCGGCTTTTTTCTCGCCCGGATGCTGCAAGGGGTGTGCACAGCTTTTTTCTCGATGTCCCTGCAGTTGGGCATCATTGATGTTCTGCCGGAGAAGGATCGCTCACAAGGTATTTCTATGTATTCGCTTTGTGCATCAATGCCCGGTGTAATAGGCCCTTTACTCGCAGTGAACATCTGGGAAGCGGGGGAGATGAGCACTTTCACAGTGGTGTTGATTGGAATCGCTGTACTCACAGGAGCTGTAGGATTCAGCGCCACGATACAGACGGGGGCAGATCATCGGCCCATTGTTCAGAAATCCGGCATGCGGGGGTCGTTTGGGCAGCTATTGACGAATCCGGATTTATTCCGTTGCAGCGTGCTGATGCTGGCGGCATCCATTGTATTTGGCGCAGTGACCACCTTCATCCCTTTGTATGCAGCCCAGATTGATCATGGCAGTGCTGCCGTATATTTAATGCTGCAGGCAGCCATGATTGTTGCCGCACGATTTTTTTTGCGCAAAAAGATCCCCTCGGACGGACAATGGCATCCTGCATTTGTGGCATGGATTATGACTGCACTCACGGCAGCGTCTTTATGCACAGGCCTGTCTTCTATCAGCGGATTTGCCGTGTTTTATTGCGGCGCCTTATTCATGGGACTTGCCCAGGCGTTGCTGTACCCTACCTTAACGACCTACTTGACATTTGTACTCCCGGAGCTTAACCGTAACGTGTTGATCGGCCTGTTTATTGCTATGGCGGATCTCGGCGTATCGCTTGGCGGAGTAGTGATGGGCCCCGTTGCTGACTGGTTATCCTATGCTTGGACGTACTATATCTGTGCAGTATTGGGCGGTTTGTTATTGCTATTTGTATATTGTAAGAGGGTTAATGATTAACCCAATTTCAAGACCTTCACCAGCAGGAAGCCTAACACGGATAGCAGAACAGATCCAATGAATCCGGCTCCGAAGGCCTTTAGGCCCATGCGTCTAAAAGCAGCCAAATCTACGTTCAGACCCAGGCCTGCCATAGCCATTGCAATGAGGAAATACGCAGCAAGTATAAGCTTATCCGTGATTGCTTCAGGAATGATCTGCAAAGTATTGACGGTGCTCATTAGCAGGAACCCCAGGATGAACCACGGAACCGGTACAGACTTCCAATTGGATGGTCCGGACTCCGGGTTCTCCTGCCGCTCTTTGCGCTTGGCCCAGATTCCTATGATTACAGCGATCGGCACCAGCATGGTGACACGGGTTAATTTGACGATGATGGCCAGGTCAACCGCCTGCTTGCCGGCCGGCCCGGTTGCTGCAATGACATGAGCGATTTCATGGAGTGTGGCCCCTGAGAAGATGCCGTAGCCCAGTGGAGTCAGGGTAAGGAAAGGGTAGAGAAGGGTATACGTCAGTGTAAAAATGGTGCCTAAGATTGCAACGGTTGCCGCGCTGATCGCCGTCTCCTCGTCACTGGCTTTGAGCTGCGGAGCGATGGCTATTACCGCTGCTGCTCCGCAGATCGCCGTGCCGCAGGCCGTCAGCAGCCCCAGTCTGGATTCTACCTTGAACCATCTCGCCAGACCAAGCACCGTACAGATCGTGAACCCGATACACACCAAGGCGATTAGCACCACCTTGGGACCAGCCTGAAGGATATCCTTCAGGCTAAGTCTCATGCCCAGCAGGATGATGCCATACCGCAAAAGCTTTTTGGAGGTAAAGGAGATTCCGGGTGTTAAATAACTTGGAACGCCTAGCGTGGCTCTCCAGATCATTCCGAGCAGAATAGCTATGACTAATTGCCCCATAATGCACAGGAAGGGGAAGGCGGATACGTATTTGGCGAACAGGGCCAGCATTAGAGGCAAGGCGATACCGAGCGCAAAGCCCAGCTTCTTCTTTTCTTCCATGTGCACAGCTAAGTGTAGATTCATCGAAGTCACGTCCAATAGGTTGAATTTAGTTCCTTTAAACACTATATTCAGTTATGATTGATTAGGGAAATACGGATTTTAAATGTATATCATAATAAAATGTTATCTTAAAGGGGCGCGCGAACGATCATGCTTGAATCCTTGGTGGTCTATGTAACGGTTGTGGAGCAGCGGAACTTCTCCAGGGCGGCAGAGCTTCTGCATCTGTCACAGCCTGGGGTCAGTCTGCAGATCCGTAATCTGGAGAAGGAACTCGGCGTAAAGCTCATGAACCGTTCGCCCAAATGGGTGAAGCTGACGGAAGCAGGGGAGCTGTTCTATAGACGGGCGAAGGAAATGCTGAATCTCTATGAGTCTGTTAAGCTCGATCTGGCCCGGCTGCATGATACCGTGAGCGGAAGCTTACATATCGGGGCAAGCTTTACGATTGGCGAATATGTGTTGCCCCGGCTGTTCTCATCCTTCGCCAAGCAATATCCCGATGTGGACATGGGGATGACGATTGCGAATTCAACGGAGATTGTCTCTGCCTTGCGGGAGAATAAGATTGAAGTGGGGCTGATTGAAGGAAGCATCGAGGCGGCGGATCTGCAGGTTGTTCATTTTATGAAAGACGAACTGATTATCGTCGCTGCTGAGAATCACCCGCTCTCACGAACCGGCGCGGTGGAGGTGGGCGTACTCCAGGATCAGATATGGGTGCTGCGTGAGAGCGGTTCGGGGACGCGTTCGTTCAGCAATCATTTTTTGGCACAGGCTGGTCTAAGAATGAAGCGCTCGTATGAGATCAACAGCAGTCAGGGAGTGAAGGAGGCTGTCGCTAACGGACTGGGGATTTCTATTCTCTCGAAGTGGGTGGTCCGCAGGGAGATCGAGACCGGTAAGCTCATAGAAATTCCTGTGCAAGGCCTGAGCCTTGAAAGAGACTTCTCGATTGTGCGGCTGACCGGTCATGTTCCCAGCAGAGCGAACGAGGTGTTCGTGGAGCGATTGGTGAAGCTGGATAGTACATTTGCCTGAACCAGAATAGTGACGAGGTCATTTAATGGTCTGGTATACGAGGCCTATGGCACCAGAATCAAACGTCTTATTTTCGATAAGCTTCAGATTAGTCTTCTCCCGGATACCTTGGAATAACGGTAAGCCGCTGCCGATCACGACGGGGGAGACCGTAATTTTATACTCATCGATTAAGCCAAGCTGCATAAGAGTGTGTGCGAACCGGGGACTGCCGAGAATGACGATATCCTGACCTGGCTGCTCTTTGAGACGCTGGATCTCTTCCTCGACGTTCTCTTTGACCAGTCTGGAATTATTCCATTCAACGTTCTCCAGGGTTGTGGAAAAGACCACTTTGGCTGTCTTCTCAATCCATTCCGCATGATCCCGTTCGTGCTGCGAAGCGGAGGGATCTGCTGGGACGGAAGGCCAATAACTATACATCATTTGATATGTACCACGACCCCAAATGACCGTGTCCGCAGTACTCAGAATTTCCCTCGCGTGGCTCTCCAGATCAGCATCATAGGCAACCCAGCTAATATCCATTGGGCCGTTCGGGCCTTCTACAAAACCGTCAAGCGAAGCGTGCAGAAATAGAACGAGTTTTCTCATCTTCATTAATCCTCCGATATCCAATTTGGTTATTGGATTTAGTATAACTCATTAAAATTAAAGATTGAAACAAGAGAAAAGTTGGATAATAATGATAATGTTAACTTTATCAAATTAATTGGAGGAAAAGCAATTGCGCAAACAGAGAGTAACCAGCACCTTTTTAATCACTATTTTTGCAGTATTCTATTTATTTAGTGGAGTATCGGCTGCTAACAGCATCTCACCAAGTAGTGACTTGAAACCATTATGGAACATCTCAAATGAATCTGAACTGGATATGTTCCTACAAGCACCGTACCATGTGCCTAATACCAATACAGTTTATATTCATACCAATACCTTTGTGAATTCTGAGACAAAAAGCTGGATGGTTAGTGTAGTTTCAGCCGTAGATAAGACTACAGGTAAGAAAAAATGGTCATTTGATTTTTATAAAAAAGGGATACCTTATCCATGGACTACTTCTGATTTCACCTACAGTCAGAGCGGTTCTATCTATGCCTTGGTGAAAGACGGGGGTGGGTCAAGATTATATTCTGTTAACTCCTACGGAAAGCAAAATTGGGTGATAAACGTTCCGGATGCCCAGAACCTATACGCAATGAACAATGGTACAGTGTAGTTAATAAACTCCGATAAAGTAGATTCAAAAGGTAACCGCACACCATGGGCTTATGCATATAGTCAAAACGGAAAAAAGACGGGGGAGAAATCACTAACACAAATGTACTCGGTTATAGACGGCCAATATCTTGTCACGCAGACAGGGCCATTTGGAAAATCCAAACTTGAAGTGTTTGGCCCAACGTTAAATCGATTGTTTACTTATACGCCTCCTGCAGGAGCAGGGTTATACGTTGACGAAATGTCCTGGCGTATAAATAAAAGTAATATACTCCTGCGTATGAACTTACCAAAAACAGGGAATCGATTAATCGCGATAGATTCAAAAGGCAAGACTTTGTGGGGAAAAAATATAGCTGGAGATGCTTCGGTTCAATCCATAGGCGAGAATTATGCCATATATGAGAATAATGAGTTAAGTGTTTTTGGAGCAAAAGGACTCATTGTAAAAAAGCCAATTCAATTAGGTGATCCTATGAATGTAGTCTTAAATACTACAGATAATAAAATCAGAGTTCACTCTGAGAATTGGATGGATATTCTAGATCCAATTACACTCAACATTATGTATCATATTCCATATGATGATGATGAGAAACAATTGGAATATTATTATGCTGGAGATGGATATCTGTATTTATTAAAAAATGGTTACCAATTATCTCAGTTTAAATTAGACAAGGTCACAAATTCAAAATAACTAAAATGAAACTACCGCTGATGAAGCCGCGGTAGTTATTTTTGTAAGCAATTATAAAGTTACCTTTAACTTCTTCACAAAACCCGTATTTTGTACATATGTCATAAGCAGGCTAAGTTCATGTGAGACTATGTTCTTGGTCTGTTGTCGCAGGACAAGAACATAGTCCTTTGTAGGACAAGTACTTGGTCCCATTGGCGATTAATCCCCTATTTCGGCCACAAAAAAACAACTCGAGTGAGTTGTTTAATAATCATGCTTCTCTATATATGAACTAACGTAATTAATCAGTTCATATTTTTTTGGATATTCGATGGATCACAAGCTTTACTAGCTACCCTATCGGGAGAAATGGATGTGAAATGAACGAATGATAAACATCCATTGATGCTTTAATTCAAGCTCTAATGACTTGTCCACTTTCACTATTTTCCGGTAACGATGCCAACTTGATAATTTTATGTACTACTGTTGCGGGGTCTGTTTCTCCAAGAGGGTGTTGTTCTGTCTTTAGAACGCCTGGATCAAACATGTTAACTAATATATTGTGTTTTTCTTCTTCCAAGGCAACGGTTCTCATTAACCCTTCTAATCCTGCTTTTGCAGCAGAATATGCTCCTAATCCTTCAAGTGCAGCATTAGCCGCTACTGAAGATATTGATACTATTCGTCCATATTGTTGATTTCTCATTAATGGAAGAAAAGCATTAGTCATCAAAAATTGACTATACAAGTTAAGTTTAATTGTATGATCCCAGGTATCGTAAGTCATATCATGTATTGGACTGAATTCGCCAGTTCTTCCAGCATTGTTGATAATAATATCTAGCTTCCCAAGTTCTGCAATGACCTGTTCACGAATTCTGTTGACATCTTCCAAATTTGTAACATCAGCACTAATGATTACAGATGAAGCACCATTGTTTTCAGATATTATAGTAGCGACTTCTTTTAATTTGTTCTCGCGTCTTCCTACCAATACAAGCTGGGCTCCTTCGGTTGCCAATTGTATTGCTGTTGCTCTGCCCAAACCCGTTCCTGCACCTGTCACCAAGGCAACTCGATTCGTTAATAATTTCATTGATATTCCTCCTAAATTTTGTTTTTTAATTTATACATCTGTTCACTTGCTTCCAAATGAATCAATCCACGATTTTTTAACGAAAAGCCCCACCTCTTTCAAGGGTTCGTGGTGTATTAATCCGAATTAAATATTCTTGACTTCGTAGTCAAGAATTACACAAAAAAAAGATCAAGACACGATCATGCCAAATGAAGTACGCAGAACCGTCTCGATCTGTTCACGGGATAAACCTGATTTTTGCATAACTCTCACACCCAGGATGGTGTTATTTAGGTAAGATGCAAGCTCTATACTCGTATACCGGTTGGAAATTAACTGTTGTTTCTGGCCACTACTTATGATCTTCTCTAATACTAGTTGAATCTCTTCTACCATGAGTTTAGCTTCGCGTGTGACCTGCTCGTCATCTGTTCCGAATTCGAGTGATGCATTTACAATTAGACACCCTTTGCAGCCAGTTTCATCGTCTAAAAGGGAATGTTGTAAGGCATCCAGTTTATCACCGGGAGACGAATCCAGGGCTTCAATATCTTTCAGTTTCGATACAACCTGTTCACGGTAAAGTGCCATCGCCTTCAGGAACAACGATCGCTTGTCTTTAAAAACACAGTACAAACTTTGCTTTTTGACTCCTGTGGTACGAGTAAGGTCCTCATAAGAAGTTGCTTTGAAGCCTTGATTCCAGAACACTTCCATAGACTGGTGTAATACACGATCGACATCAAATTCTCTTGGTCTGCTCATGGGATTAATATATCAGTTATTGACCATGTAGTCAAGAACTGATCGTTTTACATACTAATCTCTACGGAATTTACTTGGATGGATAAAAGCCCCTCAGCATCTCACGCATATCCGACTTAATGTTAATATCCGGACGCTTTTCCTTGGCCAAAGCCTCAGCCTCTTCTACAGTTGCAGCAAGACCTAATTCAAGCAATAAGCCAGTAGCAACCGTACCTGTACGATTCCGTCCGCCAGCGCAATGGAAATAGACTGTCTTCCCGTTATTCACTGCTGCTGTTACCGCTTGGATCGCTGCTTGTACAGAACCTTCTTGGCCGCTCTCATCCTCTACAATTGGACAATGGTGACGTGTTACTTGCTCAGGGAAACCGTCTGCTTTGGTGCCGGTGTCTCTTAAATCAAACACATCTGAAATCTCTTGCTCATAGAGGGTATCAAGCAGTGCATTCTCCCCGCCAATATATACTTTACCTTCAATCAGTTCATGATAATTTACCATTATAATTCTCTCCTATCTCATTAGCAGCAGTTACTCCACCATCGTGACTATTCACCCGTTTCAGCGAATTGTTTGATGCGCTCGCCCACTTGATCACGAACCCGCTGGAAGACCGCCCACTTCTCCTCATCTGTTCCTTGAGCTTTCGCCGGATCGTCGAATCCCCAATGCTCCCGTTTCACCTGTGGCGGAGTAACCGGGCATTTATCTGCTGCATCTCCACATAATGTAATGACGAGATCAGAGCTATTCAGCAGCTGCGGATCAATAATATCTGATGTTTGACCTGAGATATCTATACCTACTTCACTCATCGCCTGAACGGCTTTCGGATTCAAACCATGAGCCTCAATGCCGGCACTGTAAACATTCCAGTCATTGCTCAAATATTTCTTGGCCCACCCTTCCGCCATCTGGCTCCGGCAGGAGTTTCCTGTACACAAAAAGTAAATGGTCTTCTTATCCATAAGTCTCAATCTCCTTCGAGTTTAAAATAGGGTCAATGTTATATATAAACCAAGCAGTGTGATGAACAGCGTAGGGATCGTCAAAATAATGCCTG
>NZ_ASPS01000029.1:0-48398 GCF_000517865.1 Paenibacillus sp. FSL R7-269 | reverse complement strand
TCGAAACTTTTTAAGCTTTGCCTTTCTCGCTTCCGCGATGATTCTGTTGAAGTAGCTTCAATATGATTAGTTTTCAGACACGCCCTAACAAAATATTTCTTTCTTCAAGAATAATAGGGGCCTTAAATGGTTTGGTAATATTCCAATAGGCTTCTGAAATTAATTCGCAATTGATCTGAGAAATTGTGAATTCTAATCTTTCTGCTGCTATGAGTATACTATTGAGACCGTAGTTTAATAACCAGTACTCCCCCTTAACTATCATCATCATAAGTTATTTGTTAAAAATCAATAACCTCGCGGCAATTTCCTGAAAACTCTAAACATGGTGAGATGATCATTTTGCTTCCTCCCTTGATATTAATTATAATAAGTTGCTTGTGCATGCCACATGCCAGCATAGACCTTCTTTTTATTTAGCAGCTCTTGGTGTGTGCCATACTCTACGATCTCGCCTTGATCAAAAACCGCCACCTTATCACAAAAGGTACAAGAAGACATTCTGTGGGAAATGTAGATCGTCGTTCTCCCCTTAGCCAAAACATTAAAGTGTTGATATATTTCTGCTTCAGCATAAGGATCTAGTGAGGATGTGGGCTCATCAAGTATTAAAATCGGAGCATCCTTTAGAATATTCCGCGCAATTACCAGCTTCTGATATTGTCCACCGGAAAGTTCAATTCCACTGCTGTCCAGTGTCTTGTATATGGATGTGTTTAAGCGTTTAGGTATTTCCTGAATTTTTTCGAATAGACCGACTTGCTTCAGTACCTCTTCCATACCATCTTCCGACCTTTGACTTTCGTTATCTAGGTTTTCTCTAATCGAGAATGGAAGTAGCTTATAATCTTGAAAGACGACAGAGAGAAGCTTCATATACTCCTCATAATCGTATGTCTGAATATTTTTTCCACCTAATAAAATTTCGCCTGCCTGTGGTTTATAAAGTCTGCATAGTAATTTAATGAAGGTTGTTTTTCCAGCACCATTAGGGCCTACAATTGCCAGCTTCTCGCCCATTTGAAGGATAATTGACACGTTCTTAAGTACTAATGATGAATCATCGTTATAGGAAAACGATACATTTTTAAATTCCAGCTTTAAATCATTGGGGAAGATACGATTACCGTCTTTATCAGGTTCTGGAACCCGGTTAAAAGTAATGAAGTTGTCGATGTGCTTACACATTTGCCTGAATTCAATGACAGACCTGGTCAGCTCTGTCAGATGATTAGAAAGTAAATTGGCAGATGAAATATACATCGTAAATTGACCAATCGTTATATTTTGTTTAAAAACACGGTAGGCCGCATAAGCAACAATAGCTGCATTCTGTATTTGAATAGCAAGTGAAGATATCCCGTAGCTCTTACCTTTGTAATGGGTTATTTTATCGTTGGCTGTAATCGCATCTTCATGATATTTCTTAGTTTTATTCATAATAAAAGGCGATATGTTATAAAGACGAATATCTTTTGCAGTAAAGAAGTTAATGGCCAGCCCTATATAATACGACCATTTCCGATTAAACAATACTTGATTTTGCTCATGTTCAAACTCTCTGTTCTTCATTTTTTTGTATATATATGAATTAAAAATCACTACTGCAACCACTAAGAGAAGGATATAAACATTCATTGTTACTACTATGATTAAAAACCCGATAAGCCCAACAACACTCTGTATAAAACGATTAAGTAATCCTACAATAGTCATCTTATTGTTGATAAAAAACATCACTTGCTCCCGCAAGTTGAGTACCTTCGCATCCTCTAAATATTTAAAATGAACATCCATAATCTTTTTGCCCAGCTGAAGCTCGATATCCGCCATAAGCAGATGATTTTTCAATTCCAAACTTCTTGCCATTAGCCTATCAAGCAAGCCAATGACTAAATTCCCAATAACCATTATAGAAATGTACATGATCAACTGACTAGCAACTTTGTAGACGGTTAATTCATCGATTATAAAACGCAGCATGATTATATTAACAAAGGGCTGCGCAGTTTGAACAAGTGCTGATAGAATCACAAGTATAAAGTAGTTCTTGGATAAGCCTTTTATAAGCTGGATGTAAGAAATAAATGTTCGGATATCATGCTTCATCGGAGTATTCCTCTCCAGCAGATTGATAGTACTGGCTTTGGACCTTAAACATTTGTGCATACTTACCATCAAACTTCATTAATTGATTATGATCGCCATATTCAACAACCGTACCATTTTCAATGTAGGCAATTTTATCGCAAAAACGAGTGCTAGATAGCCGGTGTGAAATATACAACACTGTTTTATTTTCTACGATTTCATTGAAGTTTTTATACAATTCATATTCTGCCAATGGATCTAAAGCGGAAGTGGGCTCATCGAGAATAATAATACCTCCGTTTTTATATAGAGCACGCGCTAGAGAAACCCGTTGGCTTTCACCACCGGATAACTCGATACCATTTTCGTCTAAAATCTTGTACAAACTCGTATGAATCCCCTGCTTAAATGAACTTATCTTCTCTGCCAGCCCAACCTTTCTTAGACATTCATTGACTAATTCGATATTCATTTCCCCGCGTTCTTGGAGTGAAATATTCTCGGCAATGGAATAGGCAAAGAGCACAATTTCTTGAAAAACAGTGGAGATAAGAGCGAGATACTGCTGCTTAGGGAAGGATTGAATGTTTATTCCATTCAGCAGGATTTCACCCTCAGACGGCTTATATAAACGACATAGTAATTTAACTATTGTCGTCTTTCCAGCACCGTTCACGCCCACAATAGCGAGCCGCTGCTCTTGCTCAATTGTCAAGCAAAAATCCTTCATCACAAAGTTATCCGCACCCTCATACTTAAATGATACATTCCTGAATTCAATCGAATAGGGCGGCGATAGATGCTGATCTGCGGGAAGGGCAGAGTCCTCCTCTTGTTCATAATACAAAAACTCACGTAAATCGCTAATACGCAAGGTATTATCATTAATATCCACCAAGCTGCTCATACTATTTTTAATAGCGTGATAGAATACAGCAATAGATGCCGAATACATGATAAAATCACCAATGGAAATTTGGTTATGCCATATCAGGTAGGCCAAATATGTATACGAAACAACTTCGCCAAAAAAAGAGAATAATAACTCTACGCTTTGAACAAAAAAATATTTCTTAGATATCTCTTTGGCCAAAAGAAAACGCTTACACTTTGCTATATTATATTTATTAATTAAAAACGGTCCGTAGTTGAACAAGCGTATATCTTTACCGTAGCTAAAATCCTTCATAATGCCGCTTATTACATCTTTCTGCCGCTCCTGCTCTGAAATGGCATCCTGCTTGTGGTAATGAAAGCTTTTGGCGTGATTAGTAAATTTCGCTAGTACAAACGCCATTACAACATTAAAGATAAAGAGTAAGGGGTGAAGCGTCATAATAATGGCCGCATAACCCAATACAATGAATATATTGCTCATCAGTGAAGATATTTGCGGCAAAAAACTATTTACCACACTATAAATTGTCATTCTTGCGGTATTGGATTTGTTCAAAAATTCAGCGTTTTCAATATTAGCATAATCTGTTGTTAGGTTAACGTTGGTATATTTGCGTAAAAATCCATACACAATTTTCAGACAGTTATTTCTCTGTTCGATAAAATTTATCGCGAAATTCACAACAATCAAAGCACCTGTGCTACAAACAATTAACATAATGAGCATATTAGAGCGGTTTTGTCCCGTTAATTCGTCAATGATTAACTTAGGCATGAATACCGCTAAAAATGGTTGAATGCTGACAAAAACCGTTAAACAAAGTGTCATTAAGATATATTTTTTATCAAAAAACCATGCTTTCCCGATGATATACAGAGTGTTTTTGTACTTCACATTTAACGTATCTATGTATGCAATATGACATCAGTCCTTTGATTAATATTAGTTACTATGTTAACCGGGCTGTCGTGGCTTCATTTAAGCCTACTAGGTTATTCAATTCCCCTTCAGTGCTGCGACAATTTCCATGCCTGGGTTGAGCTCGGGTTCAATGCCCTTGAACTCAGAGCTATAAATAAGGTTAATCAGGTCCACACTTAAATCGGGACTTTGCTGAATCACTTCAGCTATGATGACTATGTAAAATTTGGTGCTTCATTGGAATTTCCGCCTCTAATTGATACCTTATCATATTTCCCGGCTCCCGGCACAAACACGTCCTCCAGCACCATGCAGCACTCCCCTATCTCTCGCCAATTCTGAGAATTCCCTCTCACCGACCGCTTGTATGGATTCGCATACATTCTAGAATCATCACGGAAGTCCCAACTCCAGTACAATCACAAGTGGAAACGGCTTTGCCGTCCTTTTAAGGGACAGTACCGTTTCAGCGAGAAATAGAAGGATAAGTCATCGTGTGAAACATATAATTTCTTGTATTTCAAAAAAAGCCCACCCGTAATCACGGATGAGCTTGGTATTAGCTGCAACTTCGTCTTATTCGCTACGTTTCTTAGATTTACCCAGGGTCACAATCGTCATCATCATCCCTACAAGGCCCATGCCTAACAGCAATCCTTGCGAGAAATCCATCACGTTGCTTGCGCTAGGCTGAATCACTTGGCTGGCAGCAATGGCTGCAAGTGAGGCCAGGAACAGCGTCGATACCTGTTGGTTTTTGAATTGTTTTTTAATCATGTTAGACACTCCTTAGCAGGTTTTTATTTTGTATACAATCTTAGATTTTATAAGCCTTCATCGCTTTTCTGATCTCCTTGATGCTAGGGCGCTTGCCGTACATCAGGACGCCGGTGCGGTAGATCTTGGCGGCGAGCCAGCCGAAGAGGAAGGTTGTAGCCAGCAGGATCGCCAGCGAGACCATGATCTCCCAGAAGGCCACATGTCCGACCCCGATGCGCAGCAGCAGGCTGAGCGAAGAGGTGAATGGCACGAAGCTCGCGACCTTAACCAGCAGAGTGTCCGGGTTCGAGATACTGAACAGCGGCAGATAGAAGCTGACGAAGCCCAGCATCATGACCGGCATCACGGCCTGTCCCAGATCCTCTGTCCGGCTGACAATTGAACCGACAGCGGCATACATCAGGGCGTACAGGAAGTAGCCCAGGATATACAGGATGAATCCATAGACGAGAATTCCGGCATTCAGCTGGCCCAGATCCATATTGAAATCACTCAGGATACTCGAATTGTGCGGCAGCATCAGGTTGACGGCGATGGCAGCCGAGATAATCGCGATCTGCATCAGTCCGACAAGGAAGATTCCGATCACCTTGCCGAACATTTGGGTTAAAGGCGAGGCGCTGGTGATGAGAATCTCCATAATGCGCGAGCTTTTCTCCGAGGTAATCTCGGCTGAGATCATATTCCCGGTCATCATGACTGACATGAAGAACAGCATCAGCAGAACATAGACTACTACATAATTGATAACAGGCTTCGCTTGATCCTGATCTGAGCCATCCACTGCTCCGCTGGAACTGAGCTGCTCTGTACCGATGGAGACTGGAGCGAAGATTGCCGCCACCTGGCTCTCGGTCAGCTTGTCGCCGACAATCAGCCCGGTATTCACCTGCTGTAGAGCCGCTTGCAGATTCGTTCTCAGCTGGCTGCTGATGTCTCCGTCTTTGCTGTGATACGTAACCGGTGGCACCCCTACACTGCCCTTGTCGGCAAAGGTAAGATACCCCTCAATCTTCTCATCCTCCAACCCCTGCTTCAGCGCAGCATCCTCAGCGGAAGGATAAGCGGTAAATACGACTTTATCGTCTGCTTCAGCCGGCGGAGTATAAGCGAGCAGCAGCTCGGCGGGCCGGAAGCCCTGCGTGGCAACTATTCCGATCTGTGTCGCGTCCTTGGCACCGTCTTCTCCCTTGAACACTTTGATTAGATAAGGAATATTCATCCCAATGCTAAGCAGAAGCACCAGAATCAGGGTCGTAATCATGAAGGATTTCGTTCTTACCTTGTTCTTGAATGTGAAGCCGATAATGGTTGCCATTTTATTCATTGGATTCACCCACCGCTCTGATAAAGATTTGGTTTAGCGTCGGTTCCTTAATCTCGAAATGCTCGACCTCGCCTTGAGCCACAGCCAGCTGCAATATGCGCTGCGACGCTCCCAGGTCATTGATGGATAACACATACCCGCGCTCTTGCCGCTGCACTCCGGTAACTCCGGCAATCTCGGTAAGTCCGTTCACTTCCCCGGCGGTGCGCAGTACAACCTCTTCCCGCGGATACCCCTTCTTGATCTCGCGGATATCTCCCTGAACTACGGTGTTCGAACGGTCAAGAATCGTGATATTGCGGCATAATTCCTCAACATGCTCCATGCGGTGCGTGGAGAACAGAATACTCGTTCCCAGATCCCGCATCTCTCTGACTGTATCCTTGAGCAGCTCCACATTGACCGGATCGAGGCCGCTGAAGGCTTCATCCAGGATCAGAATCTTCGGCTTATGGACCACAGCGGCGACGAAGCCCATCTTCTGCTGATTACCCTTGGACAGCTCTTCAATCTTCTTATTGTAATATTCCGGAACATCGAAGCGCTCCAGCCAGTACTTCAGGCTCTTATCCGCTTCACTGGCGGACATCCCGCGCAGCTGCGCCAGATAGATAATCTGATCGCTTACTTTGACCTTCGGATACAGTCCCCGTTCTTCCGGCAGATAGCCCATCAGATGCTGAAGCTCCTTACTATACGGCTTGCCGTTATACAGGATGCTCCCTTCGTCGGGATAGATCAGGCCGAGCACCATGCGCATAGTCGTTGTTTTGCCGGCGCCGTTGGCACCCAGCAGACCGTAAATCTCGCCTTGCTCCACCTTTAGACTGATTCCGTTGACGGCTGTCTTCTCACCGTACTGCTTCACTACCTGCTTCAACTGCAATGCTTCCATTCTTATTCCCCTCTCTTCTGGTCGATCAGAACCGGACGATGTCCCCGGGTCCATAAGCTTAGGATTTCATCCAGCTCCAGGCTGCGGCTCTTGAGTACCTTTACGCCCAAATCGTGGATGCGTTTCTCATACAGATAAATTTGTTGGGTTAAAAAGGAAGCCACACCCGGCGTCTCGAGCTTCAGCTCCAGCGCTTGTGGCAGCTCGGCTGCGAGTGCCTGCAGGTCCTGCTCGTCTTCAATTTGAACCCACAGCTCAGCCCAAGAGCCGAATAGACTGTCCTTCTCGGCCATTCCCAGCAGCTGCCCCTGATGCATCAGCACGATGTAATCGGCCAGCCGCCGCACCTCATCCACAATATGGGTCGAGATGACAATCGTCGCCTCGTGCTCCTCCATGTAGTTCTGCAGCGTATCAATCATAGTCTTCCAGGCAAAAGGGTCCAGGCCCGAAGAAGGCTCATCCAGCAGCAGCAGCAGGGGCTTCGCCGCAAGGGCCGCCGCAAGCTCGAACTTGCGGCGCTCACCCTTAGACATTTTACCCAGTCTGGCATTCTCTGGCACTTCAAACCTCTGGATCAGCTCCTCGAAATAGCTCTGGTCCCAGGAAGGATACCAGTGGCTGCGGAAAGCCGCCGCCTCACCGGGTGTCCAGAAGTTCTCCTCTGGCTGGGGCATCTCCGGCACGTAAGAGATGGTCTGGCGGAGCTCCATCGGCAGTACACCGCGGTAAGCCTCTTCATACCAGCGGATCTCCCCTTCATCCGGCAAAATCAGCTGCAGGAGCATATTCAGCAGCGTGCTTTTGCCCGCGCCGTTCTGGCCCACCAGCGCTGTAATATATCCTTGCGGCAGCCGGAGATTCATCGGCCCGATGGTTTTGTTCCGCCGCTTCTTGCAAACATCCCGCAGTTCTATAGCTTGCTGCCCCATCAGCTTCCCCCTCTTTCTGCCTGCTTCCCGTATTTGCTCTTCACAATCTCTGTGAACAGCCTGGTCAGTTCCTCTTCGCTGCATTGGACGGACAGTCCCGCCTCCACGGCGCTCTCCAGCGCCTTGCGGATGGTCTCCTGCTTATAGTCCTCCATGGCTCCGGTCCCGATATGGGATACGAAGGTGCCCGTCCCCTGCCGGGTCCGCAGCAAGCCTTCGTTCTCGAGATCCTGATAGACGCGGCGGACCGTAATGACACTGCACTTCAGGTCACCCGCGAATTCGCGGATGGAAGGGAGCAGCGTCCCTTCTGTAATCGCACCTGAGATAATCAGCGATCTGAGCTGCGTCTCAATCTGATGATACAGCGGCTCTGCGCTGTTCTCATTAATTTGTATAGGTATCCACATCATTTACACCTGCCTTCCAGGCCCGGCCCCCGGATGAACGCCTTGCCCCGTCTCATACGAGATCACGGCTCTTCAGCCGGTAAATCGTCCACTTGCAGAATAGCTGCATGGATAGAACACCCGCTGCAAGTGCACCCCACATCAGCGGAGAGCCCAGCCCCCATGACCTGGAGGCAGCGACCGTAGCGAGCAGAATATTGCCTCCCGTCAGGTAGACTAATCCTGACACGCCCACCGCCAGCAGCATAACGGATGAGATGATCCAGAAGTACATGACGCCGCTGACCGAGAACTCGATGATAATGTAAATGCCTGCGACAATTAGACTGTAAGCGATCCAGGTAAAGGCAAAAGCCAGATACGAAGCAGGCGGCAATTCCGCGCGTATTCCAGGGCTGAACAGATAGATCAGGCTGAAGTACAGCGTGCCGTTCATGACAACGGCGAACAGGGTATCCAGCTTTCTTTTACAGAGAACAGCAGCTACAGGCACCGGCAACGCCCGCATATACCCCAGCATCCGGGTATAGGTATCCTCCGAGATATACTTCATGTTCCGCCGGGAAAAGGTGATCGTGAGCATAAGCATCATCGTAACCATCAGAACATCGCTGAGCAGCTGCTTGTCATGTCCTGTTAACGTATCGTCGATGACCATTCCTGACAGCGCAGCAAAATATCCCATGAACAGGAGCGAGAACAGTAGCGCCCACAGCAGCTTCCAGCGGTCACCGTGGAATTCGCTGCGTACGATGACCCATGCTTGCTTTAACGTCGTCATAACCTTTAACCTCGCTTTATTCTTCTTTGAGCGGCAGAAGCCGCCAGATCTGCTTAACTTCAGTGTGTATCTATGTGTGCTTACTGTATATATCTATATACACAGTATATGACCTGTGCTTTTCACTGTCAATAGAAAACCTCGGCTATTTTTATTCACAAAAAAACCCCGCACATGGGCGGGGTTGGTTGGACTTTATTTATAGGAGCATACGCAGGATTTACGGCACAAGTCCCGGATTTGAATGCAAATACCACATGAAGCTAAGTCAGTATGTATACTTTGACGTTTTTTGTCGTACAATATCTCTTATGCGACTTTTTTGGAGCGAAGCAAGAGAAACTATGCATACTTACGCATAATCAAACAGCAATGCGTTTATTATAGGTCATTTCCTAACTTCTGTATAGAAACTTCGCCGGACCAACCCCTCTATTTCCACAACGATGTTCAATTCGTGTCTCTGCAATTTTTGTCGAATCTAATCTATTGAATGAACGTACGCAGGCTGTCCTCTACAAAATCCGGGGCAGCCTTTTGAATCTGTTGAACGGTATGGAGATACCGCTGGGTGGTATTGATGTGGGAATGCCCCAGCGATTCCTGAACCTGCTGAAGTGACGCTCCCTGGAGCAAGGCCAGTGTGGCATTCGTATGGCGCAGCCAGTGCGGCGTCAGTTTTTTCTCAATCGTACTGGCAGCTCCGGCGTTCTTAATAATCCGTTCCACCTGCCGTGAAGATAACGGAAACATCCTCTGCTCCGGGGTGACCTCTTCCTTCCTTGGCAGGGTCTCAGACAACTTGGAGTACAGCTGCCAGAGGGTCGGCGGAACCTTGATTTCTCTGAGCTTGCTCCCCTTGCCGTTCTCCACGGTCAGCCAGACCGAGGTCTCCAGCAGATCATTATGGAAGTCCCCCCACTTCATCGCCGTCAGCTCCGATACCCGCAGACCCAGTACTACCAGCGTCAGCCCGATCAGATAGTTGCGCAGTCCTTGCTTCTCCAATACATCCAGTAATTCTCCCACCTCCCGTTTGGTCAGGAAGTTCTTGCGGCTGGTCACGGTTATTTTGGGGATGCGCACCGAGGAGGTCGGATTCACTGCAAAGATCCCGATATGCTGATCACTTCCCCATTTATAAAAAGACTTCAACGGCGCAAGGAATGCCGCTATGCTTGCCGGTGCCAGCTGCCTCTGATAGCTGTAGCCCCCCTGCGTCAGGAAAATCTTATACGCCTCAATCTCCCTCCAGCTAACTGCCCGTAAGGAGGTGCCTGCAATAAATCTGCGGAAATCAGCAATCGCGCGCTTATAATTCCGACCTGTATTAACATTCGTACAGCAGGTAGCCATAAACATCTGAACAATCTGATCATCGCTTAGATAGCCCTCTTCCGGGTACACCAAGCTGAGCGCCGTACGGCTAAATTCGGTCTGACTCATTCTTTTTTCATCACTCCTCAGGATTAGACATGTCGCATAAGAGATATTGTACGACATTTTTGTGGTATTTTGTCCCATTATCACACAGGGATGGCTAAAGACCGGAACATGCAAGATCAGCAGAAGGTAATGCGAAGAACTCAGGAGGGAGACGGAGACAGAGTAGCAGCTGCGGGCCAGCCAAGTAATATGAGAAGCCGGAGGGTAACTATGGAGACCGTTTTGCAGAAACAATATGTTGAATTCGGGGTAGATCACGAGCATTATGCGATCCCGATCTCAGATGTCCATGAAATTATAAGAATGCAGGAAATAACGGAGATCCCCAGCAGCCGTCATTATGTTAAGGGCATTATCAACCTCAGGGGTAAAATTGTGCCAGTGCTCAGCCTTAGAGTGCTGCTCCAGATGGAGGAAGTGGCCCATACCAAGCATACACGCATTCTGGTGGTTCATCACCAGGAGGAGTCTCTCGGCGTCATTGTCGACAACGTGAATAAAGTGACGACCTTCAGCGATATTCAGCCCGCAAATGGCAGCATCGCCGGAATCAGCGGTTCCTTCTTCAATGGAGTAGGCTTCTCTTCTTCCGGGCTGGTCGGCATTCTGAGGCTGGATGAGATCCTGCTGCGCGACTAAACAAAGGCTACACGGAGAGAAGGCGAACTATGGTTGATTTATCGGAATACCGAGGGATTTTTCTGGAGGAGCTGGAGGACCAGCTGCAGTTGATCGAGGATGAGGTGCTCAGGCTGGAGCAGGCCGGGGAGACGGAAGTCGGAATCCAGCAGTTCTTCCGGGCGGCCCATACCCTTAAAGGCTCCTCAGCCTCTATGGGCTACAACGGGCTGAAGGAAGTCACGCATCATCTGGAGCATCTGCTGCATCAGATGCGGGGCGGGGAACGGAGGGTCACGCCGGAGCTGATCCGCCTGTTCTTCGAAGCGCTGGATGGAATGCGCGCGCTACAGAGCGAAATCGCGGCTACGGATCAGGAGACCACAGATGTATCCGGTCTGGTTCAGCGGCTGAGTACATTCGCAGCGGAAGGGCAGCGGGAGCCAGAGGATAAGGCCCCCGCTGTGCAGACAAGCCAGGCCGAGATGCCCCTCCAGTTGTTCTGGGTGCATGTGTGGCTCTCTCCCGGCTGTGAGATGAAGCTGCCCCGTCTTCACCTGATCGATGCCAAGCTGCGGAGTATCGCTGCGGTCCTGCGCATGAAGCCGGAGCTGGAGGAGATAGAGGACCACGACAGCCGGATCGACGAGGCCTCCTGGTTGCTGTCGCCCAAGATTGATATCGGGGAGCTCCATCAGGAGGTCTTATCCATTATGGATGTTGATCGTATCTACATAGAAGAAGTGCTTAACGATTCTCCGCGTCCCGGTGAATACATGAGACCGCCCCATCTAGAGACTGGAAGCCGGGAGCTCCCGGAAGCACCCGAATCCCCGCCGTCTGCCGCTGACAAAACCAAGCCGCAAACCATCCGCGTCCAGGTGGAGCGTCTGGAGAAGCTGATGAACCTGGCGGGTGAGCTGGTCATCGACCAGACCCGGTTCCATCTGCTGAACCGCAGATTCCACCAGCAATACGGAACCAATGATCTGACAGAGGAGCTCGGCCAGCTTGCTGACCATCTGGCTATGATTACAGGCGAGCTGCAGGAGAGCATGATTAAGGTGCGGATGCTGCCGATAGAGCAGCTGCTGAGCCGCCTCCCCCGCATGGTCCGGGACTTGTCCGGCTCCCTGGACAAGCAGGTTGAGCTGGTCCTTGAAGGCAAGGAGACGGAGCTGGACCGGACGCTCATTGAGGAGCTTGGCGACCCGCTGATCCATCTGCTGCGCAATGCTGTCGATCACGGCATAGAGACCCCTGAAATCCGCCGCAAGTCCGGCAAAAGCGAGACCGGAACCGTCCGCGTCGCCGCCTCCCACGAGGACAACCAGGTCATCCTGGTCATCGAGGACGACGGAGCCGGGATCGATTCCGCCCTGATTGCAGAGTCTGCTCTGCGGAAGGGTATCATTACGGCAGAAGAGGCCGGCGGGATGACTGAGGATGAAGCGCTGCGGCTTATTTTCCGGCCCGGCTTCTCCACAGCTCAGCAAATCAGTGATATTTCCGGCCGCGGAGTCGGGATGGATATCGTCCGTAATGACATTGAACGGATTAACGGCATGATCGATATTGAGACCACCCGGGGAAGAGGCACCCGCTTCCGGATTCGCCTGCCCTTAACACTCGCCATCATCCGGGGTCTGCTCGTTCATGCCGGAGGAGCGACCTTCGTGATTCCCATGAGCAGCGTGGCCGAGATTGTCCGCGTCACTCCAGAGGAGATCAGCTCTGTCCGGGGGCAGAATGTCATTACCGCACGGGGCCAGCTCGTACCGGTGGTCTGGCTGCAGGATGTCCTGCGGCTCCCCGCAGGCGCGGGCGGCAGCGCAGCATCCATTCCGCTGATCATCGTGGGGCGGGGCGAGAAACGGCTGGCATTGGCCGTAGATACACTTATCGGCAATCAGGATATCGTAATCAAATCGCTCGGCTCCTACATGGGCAAGACTGAGAATATATCAGGAGCTACCATCCTGGGAAATGGAAATATCGCACTGATCATAGACATAGCCAGCTTATTTTTCACTACGGGAGTTTTCGCTTAACAAAATCATGTTTATTGGGGGAAACAGGTATGAAATGGTTCTATAATCTAAAAACAAGCGTGAAATTAATCTCGTCCTTCCTGATCGTCGCTGTTATTCTTTCCTTCGTGGGTCTCTACGGACTGAGCAATCTCGGCTCTATCAATAAGAGTCTGGATGATATGTATGTGAACAATCTGGTTCCCGTCTCCTCCCTGCAGAGCTCGCAGAACAGCTTCTCCGTCATGCGCGGCATCGTCAGGGATCTGTACATTAAGCAGACCCCTCAGGAACGCCAGCAGAGGGTAGAAGATTATAAAAGAGAGAAGCAGAACGTGCTCGATAGCATCGCCGCCTTCCGCAAAACCAAGCTGAGCCCGGAATCGGTTCAGACCATTGCCCCTTTTGAAGCTGCCTGGAATGAATATTTGCTTACCTACGATTCCCTGGTCAGCCTCGCGCTGAGCGGACAGGACGAGAAGCTGCTGGAGATGCTGCGCAGCAGCACGCTTAATAGTCAGGGCGATACCTTGAAGCAGATCCTGAACGATCTGATTCTCACCAATACCAGGGAAGCGGATCAGGCCCGGCAGGCTGGAGCCGTACTCTATAGCTCTTCACGCAACATTACCCTCGGCATTATTATCGGCGCGGTTATTCTGTGCATCCTGTTAGGGTATATCATCTCCCGCATTATTTCTAATCCGCTGGCGAAGGTTGTCAAGGTTCTCTCGAAGGTGGCTGACGGCGACCTGCGCAGCCAATCCGATATCGATACCAGAGATGAAATCGGCATTCTGGCTGCCAAGGTGAACGAGATGGTCGCTAGCCTCCGCAAGACAGTGGGCTCCATCCTGCTGCATTCCCAAAGCCTGTCCGCCGCCGCCGAGGAGATCTCCGCCAGTACGCAAGAGGTGGCAAGCGGCAGCACGACTACAGCGGATGATGCCGGGACCATTAGCGAGTTATTCAAAGAGCTGTCCAGTGCAATCCACTCTGTAGCCCAGAATACCGAGCAGGCCTCGATGATTTCCGATGAGACGGTAACCATTGCCGAGAACGGGAACAGCATCATTCAGGAGTCGATGGAGAGCATGCAGGCTGTCAGCGGGCAGATGGCTAAGCTTGAGGAGGACTCGCAGAAGGTCGGTGAGATTATCGATGTCATCGAGGATATTGCAGATCAGACCAACCTGCTCGCTCTGAATGCCGCCATTGAAGCAGCCAGAGCAGGCGAGCAGGGCCGCGGCTTCGCGGTTGTGGCCGACGAGGTGCGCAAGCTGGCTGAGCGCAGCGGCGAGGCCACCAAGCAGATTACCAGCATCATCAAGGGAATGCAGGTGAATACACGCTACAGCGTGAGCGCTGTACAGGAGAGTGCGGAGCTGTCGCAGAAGACCGGCGTTTCTTTTCATCAGATCGTGACGATGGTCAACAGCGCCGGCCAGAAAATATCAGAAATCGCCGCCGCCAGCGAAGAACAAGCCGCCCAGTCCACCAACGTCCTCGCTGCCGTGGAGAGCATCTCCGCCACCACCCAGCAGTCCGCCGCCAGCAGCGAAGAAACCGCCTCTTCCGCCCAGTCCCTGGCCAGCCTGGCCGAGGAGCTGCAGAGTACGGTGTCTTCGTTCCGGTTGTAGCTCTTGGTTCATTCAGGTGCCTGCAAGCTCTCTTTCGGAGCTTGCAGGTTTTTTTGTTTATCTTGCAGGATCAGACGGGTATACAGTATCTTTAATTATTGGAGGAATGTGTAATGGATGATTCTTGGTTCACGGTTACAGCAATCGATAATTCAACCTTCGCCATCAGCGAATACGGTCATTGGGAACAGGTACATTCCTTCCTGTTACTCGGAGCAGACCGGGCTGCACTGATCGACACAGGGCTTGGCATAGGGAATATCCGCAGCATCACCAGCCAGCTGACCAGGCTGCCCATAGATGTCCTTACTAGTCATGTTCATACTGATCATATAGGCAGCCATGGAGAATTCGGGCGGATTCTGGTGCATGAAGGTGATCAGCACTGGCTGATCCATGGTATCCAAGGCTTGTCTCTGGAGCAGATTAGGCGGAATATCGGCCGGGATATCACACGCCAGACACCTGCGGGATTCACTCCCTCTACCTACACACCTTTTCAAGGGGAACCGGCAGGATTGCTCCATGACGGAGATACGGTTGACCTGGGCGGCGGACGGATCATCACGGTATATCATACGCCCGGGCATTCACCAGGCCATCTATGCTTCTTTGATAATCAGCGGGGGTTTCTCTTCAGTGGCGATCTGCTCTATGACACCATGCCAGTCTACGCCTTCTACCCTTCCACGAATCCCGCTGAACTGACGCGCTCCCTGATACGCATTTCAGAGATTAGCGGCGTCCGCAAAGTATACGGCTCACATTATACTCTTGGACTTGAACCTGAGATTCTTCAAGAAGCAAAGTGTGCGGCTCTATATCTGCAAGAGCAAGGGCTTGATCATTTTGGAACAGGAATCCACCGATTCAATGGTTTTAGTGTACAGTTCTGAACGCAGCCGGTGGCGTTAAGTGGATTTTGTCCATCTATTTTGACGGCACCGCCCCATTCACGGACAACAGTTGGAAAAAACGACATTTAATTTCTTCGATTCCGTCCAATTCGATGATTTCCGGGGAATTAGGTGGACTTTTTCCAATTGCTTACCTGCAAATATCCGCATCGCTGGAATTAAGTGTGCTTTTTCCAACTATGATCCTTGCCCCTCTTCGCTGAACCCATCGATTAACGAAATCCCCTTGGTAATACGCACTGTACTCTCCTGCAAGAACCCACGGGTCCAATCGTCAGCCTGTGTTATATCCCAACTCCGGTGCATGCCGACGACTACGATAATTTCACGCAGTTTAAGAAACAAATCCAGTTGACTCTTCCAGCCATCGGGGAGCTGCCGGCCATCCTCCGTGTAGCCTAGCTCGAAATGCCGGATAAAAAGCTCGTATTGCGCCTTACGTTCAGACCTCGAATCTTCCCCAAATACATATAGTAAATAATAGAGCTGGATAGCAATATCCTCGGCATACCAGCTGTACTGACACTCATCGAAATCAAAAAGCGTGATCCGCCCTGACTCATCCACTGAGAAATTGCCTACGTTGATATCCCCATGAATTAAACCAAAATCATCTGAGGTGACAGGCAGACTGGCCAACTCTGCTTTTAGTCCATCAAGGGCATGTATAATGGGCCCAAGCTGTGCCGGTAAATAATCTTTCGCCCGCATAAGGTATTCATTAGTCTCCCAGGTATGCCTTCTGGATACCGGTTTGTACCGCTTAGTCAGTTCATGAAGCCGGCCTGTAATACGGCCACATTGTTCATATAGCATCGGGTTCCCCAGGCATTCCGGATATCCAATCTTCTTGCCGGGTGCATAATTGAACGCTGCTGCGTAAAAATCCATCGTATTCCCATGAATACGCTCAACGTCCTTTCCATTCACCGATCGAACCGGAGCTGAAACTGACACCCCTTTCTCCGCTAGGTAACGAATCCATTCGATTTCGGCTGCAACTCCCTCGGAGGTACGAAGTGTCCCCGGAGTAAAGCGAAGAATATATTGGGACTCACCGAGGATATAAGAATATATGAAGTTTTGAAAGCCTCCAATGAAGGTCAGATCCTTGGGGCTAATCCCAAAGCGCCTAGCACCTTCAGCAGCATGTTCGTCCAGAAACATTCGTTTGATGTGTGGGTCCATGTTTTCTCCTTAATGATTGAAATTAAACTGCATTGTTATTCTTAACATTTGGCGAGTGCAATCCCACGCGCATTGTAATCGGTTTTTCGATTACATTTCGCCCACTCCAAGCCCCTAACCCAAAAAAAGCCCGCCCCTCCCCCGCAGCAGCGGCAGATGGACAGGCTTCTCCCCTATTTCAAGGCATCTCTTCCCTTCGGATTACGCGCCCAGGATGATTTCCCAGACTGGCTTGGTATGGCCGCCCGGATAGAAGATATACAGCAGTACATAGACGGCAACTCCGGTGATGGCAGTGATGAACCAGATGACAGCGGTCACTCTGCCCCACTTGCGGTGCTTGGCATACTTGGCCTTGAAGCCGAGCGTCAGCGTGGTGATGCCGAATACGGCAGCGACGGTAGCCAGCACGATGTGGAAGATCAGGAAGACATGGTAGATCGTCGTCAGCTCATCCGGGCCGCCCCAGGAGGTATTGCCTACGAACACCGTTCTTGACGAGTACACCAGGAAGAACAGAATCGCTGCCACTGCAGCCGCAATCATCGTCTTCTTGTGCGCTTCGCGTTTGCCTTGAATGATCTGTCTCCAGCCGATTGCCACCAGCACCGCGCTTATGACGATGAACGATGTGCTGATCGTAGGAAACAATGTGAAAATATCCATGAATATCCCCCTCGGTACTTACCAGCTCATTATAGTTCAGACCTCCTCCGCCAGTGCAGAGGGTGACGCGGACACATCTGTGTCCTCTTGTCCGTTCTCTTTTTTATACCAATGATAGAACACATAAGCAAGCATCGAGGCGAAAATAAATTCCTGAATGAACTTCATCACGATGCCGCCGACCTGCTGATCTACCTTGGGAGAGAGAGATCCGAAGAAGCCGGGACCGCCAAAAGCCTGCAGTAATGCAGCCGGACTCTGCGGAACACAGTAGCCCATCGCCTTCGCCCAGGTGCCCGGGTCGCTATATGTAGCATAGAGGGGGGAGCCCGCAAAGATTATCAGCCCGCAGGCCGGTGTCAGCAGCACCATGTTCAGAAAGATGAAGCCTACCTGCCCCAGACCGCTAAGCGCCCGGTATTCCGGCAAGGGGTTGATCAGATTCCACCACATCAGCGCCGAGGTCAGGAACAGGACGCCATAATACAGACGGTGAACGGTGAAATGCAGCATGACATAATCATGGATGGCGGGGATATGGTAGAGCGAGAACAGGCCATTGAAGAGCAGGGCCGCCACCACCGGCTTAGCAAGAAAAGCCAGTCCCTTCAGCGGATTCACCCGCAGCAGAGCGCGCCAGCACCAGTCGGGAATACCGAGCATAATCAGCGGAACCGCCACCAGATAGGATAAGGCCATACTGACCATATGGAAGGAAAATAAGATATGTCCCAGCAGACTGACCGGTCCCCCCTGCGCCAGATAGAGGGCTAGTATTCCGCATAAGAACAGCCCCCTCCGCCAGAAGGGGACTGCAGTGCTGCCCTCAAAACGGGAGGCCAGCGGACCGATCAGCACAAAATATCCGGCAGTCAGGAGGAGCATCAGGGCCAGAAACAGCGGACTCCATAGTTCCGTAAAGCTGAAATATTGCAATCCCGGTATCATCCTCAAGACCTCCCCGGAGATAGAATCAATCCCACCATACCCAATAGAGTGCCATTACAATACAGGTGCCTGCGATAAAAAAACCGCCCAGCATGAAGATAATCGGGATCATATGCCCTTTGTCCTTCAGATGCATCCAGAAGCCCATCTGCAGGAACACTTGCAGCACAGCCATTACCAGCAGCAGGATGATCGCAAAGGTAGCATTCACCCCTCCGGCCGCCACCGCGGCAAAAGCGATCAGCGTCAGCACCACGGAGAACACAAACACCACAATATGCCGCTGCGGTCCTTCCGGACGGTGCCGGTGCTTCACCGCAGAATCTGAAGAAGGCTGCTTCGTCGTCATGGCTTCACCCCACCTTTCCGAGCAGGTATACGACTGTGAAGATAAAGACCCATACCACGTCAATGAAATGCCAATACATCGCCGACACGTAGATCTTCGGTGCAGTAACGACCGTCAGGCCTTTATGCAGCAATTGTCCGATCAGCACGGCAATCCACAGAATCCCGAAGGCAACATGGGCACCGTGGAACCCGACCAGCGTATAAAAGGCCGAGCTGAACGCACTCGTCGTCATCCCGAATTCCTCATGCCGGATATATACACTGAACTCGTAGATCTCCAGGATCAGGAATGCAAGGCCAAGCAGGACGGTCACCAGCAGCCAGTTCCGGAGCTGGGCCACATTTCCCCGGTGCATGGCCTGAATGGCGAACACACTGGTCAGACTGCTGACCAGGAGGAGAAGGGTCGCTGCTGCAACCAGCGGCAGGTGGAACAGCTCAGCCGCCGTGGGTCCCTCATTCGTCTGATTGCGCAGGGCCAGGAATGTAGCGAACAGGGTGCCGAAGAGCACCGCTTCCCCCCCGAGGAACAGCCAGAAGGCCAGCACTTTGTTGCGTCCTTCCAGGGTCGCTTTCTCAGGTTCATGCGGGAGTATACCGTCCGCCGCTTCAGCATGTGCCGTTGTCATCTCTGCTCACCTTCTTCCAGCTCTTCGGGTTCAATATGCCATCCGTGATCGTCGAACAGCGACCGCATCAGCATCGATCCGAAGGTAATAAGAAGCCCCAGCGCCGTAACAATATAGTTATTGAACAGGAAACTCATTATGCTGCTGCTGAATTCATCGCGGCTGAACATGAAGCCAAGGCCCGCAATGAAGATACCGACGGACATCAGGAACGGCAGAATCGTGGCTGACGGCATATGAATCGGGCCAATCGGCTCCGCAGGAGTCATGGCTTTATGCCCGGCCATTTTCTCTTTCCAGAAGGCATCCAGGCCCCGCACCAGCGGCGTCTGCTTGAAGTTATATTCCGGCGGCGGCGAAGGTATCGTCCATTCAAGCGTCCGCCCGTCTTCCCACGGGTCTTCCGGCGCATCCGCCGGCCGTCTGGAGGTCAAGAATACATTTATAAGGAAGATAATCATGCCCACTCCCATCAGGAACGCTCCCACTGTACTGACCAGGTTGAGCGTATCGAACTGCTGGTTCGGCAAATAGGTGAATACGCGCCGCTGCATCCCCATCAGCCCCAGGAAATGCTGCACGAAGAACGTTAAGTGGAACCCGATAATGAAGGTCCAAAAGGTCCACTTGCCCAAGGATTCGCTGAGCATGCGCCCGAACATCTTCGGCCACCAGTAGTGCAGCCCGGCGAACAGCCCGAGCACTAGACCGCCGACAATGACGTAGTGGAAATGCGCCACCACGAAGTACGTATCATGGAACTGGAAGTCCGCCGGCGCGGAAGCCAGCATCACCCCGGTTACCCCGCCCATCGTGAAGGTAGGAATGAACCCGGCCGCGAACAGATTCGGAGTCGTGAACCGTACCTGTCCGCCCCACATGGTGAACAGCCAGTTGAAGATCTTGATCCCGGTCGGAACGGCAATCAGCATGGTAGAGACGGAGAATAAGGCGTTAGCTACCGGACCAAGGCCGGTGGTGAACATATGATGCGCCCAGACCATGAAGCCCAGGAAGGCGATCAGAATCGTCGCAAAAACCATGGAGCTGTACCCGAACAGCCGCTTGCGCGAGAAGGTCGGAATGACCTCGGAGATGATGCCGAAGGCCGGAAGAATCAGAATATACACTTCGGGATGGCCGAAGATCCAGAAGATATGCTGCCACAGCACGGGATTGCCCCCACCGTCAACATCGAAGAAGTTGGCATCCAGTATCCGGTCGAAGGTAAGCAGGACAAGTCCTACGGTAACCGCAGGGAAGGCAAATAGAATAATGGCTGAGGTAATAAAGGTAGCCCAGGCGAACATCGGCATCCGCATGAAGGACATCCCTGGCGCGCGCATCGTAATGATGGTAGCCAGGAAGTTAATCCCGCCAATCAGGGTGCCGAGACCGGCAATCTGTAGTCCTATCGTATAAAAGTCCACTCCATGCGAGGCGCTGTAGCCCTTACCTGATAGCGGGGTATAAGCCGTCCAGCCCGCATCAGGCGCGCCGCCCATGACCCAGCTCAGGTTCAGCAGAAGACCGCCGAACAGAAAGGTCCAGAAGCCCAGCGAGTTGAGAAAAGGAAAGGCGACATCCCGCGCGCCGATCTGCAGCGGAATCACCGCATTCATCAGCGCGAATATAACAGGCATGACTCCAAGAAAGATCATGGTCGTGCCGTGCATGGTTATCAGCTCGTTGAAGGTCTGGGCATCCAGGAAGGTATTCATCGGCTTGATCAGCTGAATACGGATCAGGATTGCCTCCAGGCCACCGATGCCGAAGAATAGACCTCCGGCCCATAGATACAGGATGGCTATTTTTTTGTGGTCGACGGTGGTAATCCAGTCCATCAGCCCGGTATGCCGCTTGGCGCTGTGGCCGGGCTGCAAGGGCTGGGAGGGCTGCAAGGATTGCGCTGCGTGAGCCAAGGTATGTACCCCCTTATCAAATATGCTGCTTCCGCTTCAGTCATAAGCCCCTATTCCAGCGTATAACCGGCCAGATATTCGGCAATGCCGTCGATCTCTTCATCACTTAAGCCCATATCCTTCGGGTTCGGCATCTTGTTGCCGGGCTTCACACTCTGCGGATCATGCAGCCAAGTCTTCAGATTCTCCAGGATTGGCGCCCCGTCTTCACGGGTGTCATCATTAAGCAGAATTCCCGCAACCGATTCACGGGAGCCAATTCCGGTCAGGCTGGGAGCCACCGGTGATGCGGGCATGCTGCCAATCGCGTGGCAAGTCAGGCACTGGGACTTGAACTTCTCGGCCAGTACCGGGTCTTCCGGCATCACCGACTCCGGCGCCTTCATCGAAGCCACCCACTTGTCAAAGGCTTCACCGCTGACCGACTTCACCTTAAACTCCATGAACCCGTGTGAGGGTCCGCACAGCTCCGCGCATTTCCCCCGGTAAACGCCTTCATTCGGCGCACTGAAGCTGAAGCGGTTCACCGTGCCGTCGGGATTGGTGTCCATTTTCCCGGCAAGCGAGGGTACCCAGAAGGAATGCAGCACATCCTTGGTACTCAGCTCGAAGGCAATATGCTTGCCAGTAGGAATAATCAGATCCTGCGCGGTCGTTATTCCGTAATCCGTATATTCGAACTCCCACCAGTACTGGTGGCCGGTCACCTTGACCTTGATGGCGTCCTTGTCATCCGAATGATCATTGCCGGCAGCGAACACCACCTTCACCGTGGGAATCGCCAGCACAATGACGAGAATAAGCGGGATGACCGTCCACAGCACCTCCAGCTTGAAGCTGCCCTCCACCTGCTTCGGAATCTCATCCTGATCCTTCTTCCGGCGGAAGCGAATCCATACATAAGCCGCAATGGAGAAGACGATCAGCAGCACCACGATCATGATCGTGATCGACAGCTTCATCAGTCCGTAAGAGCTTTCCGCTACGGGTCCCTGCGGTCTGAGTACCGACAAGTCCTCCCGCCCGCATCCGGCCAGAAGGAGTCCAAGCGCTGCGGTCATGGGAAGAAGCCGCTTACCAGCCTGCCACGTTTTCATCATTGATCTACCCCGCTTTTCCCGAATTCGTAGATTAGAGTATTTTCCTGTCAATTATAACAATCACTATTAATATAAGTTCGGCCTACGGTTTTGTCAATCGTTCACAACAAATTCACAAAATCATTTTTAAATCGCATAAAGCTTGTCAACACTGATTTTATAAGCGCTTTCATTTTTGCTGGAAAACTGTTAAACTACTTCTGAAGCGTATTCATATGTATTTGTGTCTAAACATTCATTTGACATACGAAGACAATCTGCAAAGGGCATACAAAAAAAACCGATTCCAGAAACAGCAGGCTGCCCGGGCACGGTTTATGAGAATCCTCATGGATGTTATCGCTTGAATGTAGCTTACATATATAGTTGTCGGTATCACACAGCACAAAACAGAATCTGGCTGCTTTTTCAGGAGACGGAAGAATTCATTCTAACCAGCTCATGCTCCACAACCATGGTCAGCTCTTCCTCATAACCTCCCGTGATCCGATACTTCCGGACGTACTCTTTCACAAATTTCTTGGGATCTTTGGGCCGGAAAATACGTGTCATTTCCCGTAGACTTTCCTTGACTTCGTTATGACCTTTACTTGCCATGATCAGTTCCCTCCCAAAACATTGAAAATGAATGCTCCGTTGTAGAGAATGCATGATGAAAAGTTCGCCGTAACCTTGAAATGCAAGTTAACAACCATTACACATACGCGGCTTGCATTACCCGTCCAGACTACCATTCCAGTAACTTGGAATTCCGCCTTGCCGGTGAAGCAGGTTCGTCGTGATTTGGGCTGAGAGTAAGGATGTCCCACTGCAAAGACACCTTGACACTTTAATTACCCGAAGAGCCACTTACTGAATCACTCCTTTCGGGCCTTATCGTTATATTGTATCATATTCCAGATGAACTTCCACCTTTCCATGTAAAAATGCAAATGGAAATTTTATATAGTATATGCTTGCCCTCCCGTTTGTGAACCTGAACATATTGTGCTCCCTTTCCCCAGAAATTATTGGACAGCATCTCCGCACGGCTCATACTTTGCCTGGACACCTCATAGGCTTGTAGGGAAGGAGAGTGAGCCCTTTGTCGCCTTTCAGATCTTCGACCGGACTGCCCGATAACATTGCTGCCGCTTTGTGTTATTTCTTCCCGTTTATCGGGGCGATTATTTTCCTCGCACTGGAGAAGCGCAGCCGCTTCGTTCTGTTCCACTCGCTTCAATCCCTGATTGCCTTCGGAGTGCTTATGATCGCTCATGTGCTCAGCGGCTTCATTCCGCTTCTCGGTGATGTGGTAGGCGCCCTGATCTCCCTTTGCAGCTTCGCGGTCTGGCTCCTGATGATCTACCATGCCCTGGGCAGCAGATGGTTCAAGCTCCCTTGGGTCGGGGAGATCGCCGAAAGCCAGCTGCGGCAGCTGTAGCTGCAGCGCCGCAGAAAATAGTTTCCCTTTTGCCTGCCCGCTCCTTACAATGGGATAAGACAAGCAGGAATCTACAGGCTGGGGGAAGCATCCATGTATTTGTTCATCATAAATTCCCGCTCCGGCGGCGGAGCGGGGCGCCGGACCTGGCACACCGTACAGGCCTTGCTTGCGGCGCGGGCTGTTCCCTATGAAGCGCTGTTCACCCAGAGCGCTGACAGCGCAGAGAGTCAGGTGCTTCAGGCGCTGGCCCGCAGCGAAGACTGGCGCGCTGCCATCGTTGTCGGCGGCGACGGCACGATCCACAGTGTGCTAGGCGCACTGCGGCGCAGGAATGTCCCGCTGGGTGTCATCCCGGCGGGTTCGGGCAATGACACCGCGCGCGGGTTCAGCATCCCGCTCGCGCCCGAGGCAGCGCTGGATCATGCGCTGCAGGAGCGCTGGATCGAAGCCGATCTGCTCAACGCGGCAGGTAGCCTCACCCTGACCGCGGTAGCCAGCGGCTTCGACGCGCAGGTGGCCGTCAATGTGAACGGCAGCCGCTACAAGCGGCTGTGTAACGCCATTGGCGCCGGGCGCCTAGCCTATATCATCGGCGTTCTGCATACGCTGATGACCTTCAAGCCCTGCCGCGTCAGCGTGACCTGCGACGGCAAGGAGCAGGCCTTCGATCAGGCGTGGCTGGTCTCGGTCTGCAACCTGCCCAGCTACGGCGGCGGGCTGCTGATCTGCCCGCAGGCGGAATCAGGCGATGGCCTGCTTGACGTCTGCGTCGTGCACGGGGTCAGCCGCGGGCAATTGCTGCGGCTGTTCCCGACGGTGGTGAAGGGCAGGCACACGAAGCTGCCCTATGTCACCATGCTTCGCGGTCGCAGCGTAGCCGTCCACTTCGCGCAGCCGCGCCATGCCATCGGCGATGGCGAAGCGCTCGGCACGGCGCCGCTGGCCGTGGCTTGCGAGCCGGGCGCGCTGCGCGTGCTCTCGCTGCTGGCGGCAGCCGGGCCCGGTTCCAGTCACGCCAGCATCTAGGGCGGGCATCGAGCCTCAAACACTCGAAGTCCGGCCTTAGCTCCAGAGTCAGGGGTCCTGCGAAGGCTTCCTGTAACACAAATAAAACAGGCCCTGCGGAGAGTGATCCGGGGGGCCTGCTTTTTTTGTGCTGCTTTTATGCTATTATTCATCCAGATGATTAATCAAATTGTAGCATCAAGCTCCATTACTTCCAGGCGGAGCCTGCTTTGTCATCTACAGCCCTGTTGGCTTCTGGGGCAGTAAGTTGCCGACAATCGACTTCAGCTCACCCTCCGGCTTGCTGTTTTTCTTCCCGTTGTCAAAGCTGGTAATGCGGATCTCAGAATAACTTTCTCCCGGAGCCACTGGCTTGAAAATCCATTTCTCCCGGTTATCCAGCCGGACGTTGAACTTCATGTCCTTGAACATCTCCACCAGCTCCCGTTCTTCCGGGGTCTTGCCCTCTTCAAGGAACAGCAGTCCGCGCAGCGGCTTGACGCCATCTGCATGCTGCACTTCAAAATGTACAATACACTCCATGCTTGTCACCTCCCTTGCTTAGTGAACTTGGGCACTTACTACCCCAGCCCTATTCCTCCGGCTTTTCTCCGGATTCCTCCTGATCATGCAGCACATATTTGCTGTAGATCCGGCTGTAGCGCTCCCCGTAGCGCCGCTGCAGTTCGGGGCCCATATCTTCCTCAAGCTCGAACAATACCAATTCCTGTGTAAAAGATTTGAGCAGCAGCTCCACCAGCACCGGATGCTCAGTAATCACAGCCTGGGCGCTCCCGTCCTCATAACGCATGCCGAGCATGCACCAGCTCCGGTCCACGACGAAGGAGAACTTCCGGCCTCCGCTGCGTTCCGGCTTGCCCGGCAGGGGCGGCCATACCGGATAAGGTGCCGGTACAGCGTCACCGCCGTCAAAAGCCCAGAGCAGCTTCACTCCGCGCTTCTCCGCCTGCTCAAGCTCACTGCGCAGCAGCGAGGCTTCCTCCCGCCACACATCCACTACAATCTCCTGAGCGGCAAGATTCAGCTGGCGGACCAGCTCTCCAATTACATTCCGGTCACCCTCCACGTTGTAGAAGGAGGGGCTGACCGGACCCCCGCGCGGCATTTCACTCTCCATATAAGCAAGTGAGGCCTGCACCCGGCCGGATATCATCGTGGCCAGCTCTTCCGGGTCCAGCACACTGTAGCGTGCCGGCTCCCCTTCTCCGCAGCGCACGTAGCCTTGCTGAGTCAGGCGCTGAAGCGCCGCGTATACGTTCGATCTTGATACTCCTAGCTGCTTTGCCACTTCGTAGCCCGAAGCCTGGCCCTTGGTGGCCAGCTCAACCATGATTTTGGATTCCATCTCTGTGAAACCCAAATTGCGCAGATGCAGCAGCAACTGTTCCATCTATGTTGTCCCCCTAAGCTGTCAGTACTACACTGTCTATATTTGTTCCGAGCCGCAGCGCGGGCACCACATGGAGCCCTTCGGCAAGTCGGCGCGGCAGATCTGGCAATTCACGACCTCCCGTGTATCCACATCTCCGGCTACCCGTTCTTCGGCTGGCTCACTTGCTTTCCAGTCCCTGATCCGGCGGTCCAGCTCCAGTTGCCGCTCCCGTTCCCGTTCCAGCTCATCCGCCTCCCGGCGGCTCCGGTCAGAACCTGAAGCCATCCGGTCGACTTCCTCCAGCTCTGCCTCTTCTTCCAGTTCAGGCAACACCTCCGCGTACTGCACACGCGCTTCGGGTCTTCTCGCCAGCTCCCGTTCCGCTTCGGTCAGCTCTTCCTCGCCGTAGTACTGGTCTTCCTCATCTTCATGCTCCAGCACCGTATGTACGGTAACCGCAGATGGCGCTGCGGTAGCGGCAGCCGCGGAAGACGGTTCTTTACGCAGTGAAATCTCCTTATCTTCCGGCTTGCGTGGTTCCAGCTTACGTCCGCAATGCGGACAGAAATTGGCATCCAGCCCTACGATCTGACCGCAGGCGCACAAGCGTTCATTCCTCAGTTCGGCAATTCTTGAGCGTACGTCCTCGATCTGCTCCTGCAGCTTGTTACAGCCCCGCGCAAGCTCGATCATCTGGCCTTCAGCCACCGACATATCCCTTGAACGATACCCCTCGTAGAACAGCTTCCCCATTTTCAGAAATTCAACCTGCATCTCATGCTCAATATCTGAAATCTGCCCATTCAGCTTGCTCACTTCCACCGAGCTTTGCGCTTTTTCACTCACCCGGCTGGCACCGTCTTTAATGCGTTGCAGAAAATTCATTGTAGTTCCTCCTTCTCCAGAGTGAGAATAGGCTGATTCGCAGCCGCGTATATCCTTCCATTCCGATTGCCGCTCCATGCAGCAGTGGAAACGTGATTCTATCATACCAAAAGTCCACGGCAGATTCATTATTTGTCGTCATGTGGTAAATACCAAGTAGAGCGGCTAGCGTTCTTACTTGGAATGAGTATGCTGCGGAAGGAGCAATCATACATATTGCCTTCTGCTGTCTTTCGTTCCTGCGTACCCGTACATTATCGAATGATGGAGGGATGAATTGTGACTAACGATAACCTTAACCGATATTTCGTCTCTGTGAATCACGGTCTGATTCACGAAGAGAGGGGCGACTCCAGTGAGTACGAGGTTCTGCTGTCCAGTAACGGGCTGACCGTGCTTCAGGATCTTCTGGCTGATCTGGCCAGCGGGGATGAATACGCCTTCCGGCGTGCTCTGGTACCCTACAAGTCAGCCGATCATGATGATGCCGCAGAGCAGTTCGATGACGCCACCATCCGCCTGTTCCAGTATCTGCATGACCACGGCACTGACAAGACCCGCCTTCAGATCGAAGGATTGAACGTCCTGCAGAAGCTGGAGAATATGGGCTATCAGGATGAAGGTTACGGCACAGGCTCTCCCACCAACAAATAAGAATGAACAGAGCTGCGCCATAAGAATGGCTTAATGCCTATACTGTGCTAATACGCGCCGGAGGGAAGAATGTTTCTCTTCGGCCAGGGTTACGGTTTTATTTTGCTTCCGGAGCTGTACATCGGTTAAAATAGAATCAGAACCGCAGCTAGCGCTGTATAGGATTGCCGTAGTCATCCATTCATGATCTACAGTCACAAATAACGAAAACCGGGAGAGTTTCAGTGGAAGAATATGATAGTACACAAGTAACATTGAACAAGTTGCAGGTCCATGTGAAGGATATGCAGAAGTGGCAGATTAACGAGGATTTTGCCAAGCAGGTTGAGAATTTCAAGGCTTTGCCGGCGCTGTACCGCCATGCTCTGAATGAGCTTGAGAATAAAATCGATATCATCAGGACCGAGTGGCAGGTGCGTGACGGCTTCAGTCCGATCGAGCATGTGAAGTGCCGGATCAAAGAACCGAAGAGCATTGTGCAAAAGATGCAGCGTAAGGGCTACGAACTTAACCTGGATAATATGGAACAGCACATCCATGATATTGCGGGGATGCGGATTGTCTGCGCCTTCGTGAAGGATATCTACCGGCTGGTGGATCACCTGTGCGCCCGCGAGGATATCCGTGTGCTTGAGATTAAGGACTACATCGCCCATCCGAAGCCGAACGGTTACCAGAGCCTGCACCTTATCGTGGCTATACCACTAGTGTTGCTGGATGGCACACGCTGGGTGAAGGCAGAGATGCAGCTGCGTACGCTAGCCATGGATTTCTGGGCGAGCATGGAGCATATTCTCTACTATAAATTCGACAAACAGCTGCCCTCCCATGTGGCCGAGGAGCTGAAGGAAGCCGCCCGTGCCGCCGATGAGCTCGACCAGAAGATGCTCCGCTTGCGCCGGGAGATCCTGGAGCTGTCAGAAGGCAGCGGCAGTAACGAGTCTTAATTGTGCAGCACAGAACACACATAAACTTAGGGTGAAATGCCCGCAGCTAGGCCGTTATCCGGCTACAAGAGGAGCGCTTTTGTGCTCCTCTTTTGTTTTGCTGGCTTGCTGGGAGGGTGCCGCCTCCGCCCGGTTTGGGCCAATTCAGGTGCACTTCTGCTCCTCATTCCCGCCTCCCGCCCGGTTTGGGCCAATTCAAGTGCACTTCTGCTCCTCATTCCCGCCGCAAGCCTGGTTTGGGCCAATTCAGGTGCACTTCTGCTCCTCATTCCCGGCTCCCACCTGGTTTGGGCCAATTCAGGGGCACTTCTGCTCATCCGCGCCTGCTGAATATCAGCTAAATGTCTGCACGCCAACTTCTGGCCGATTCAGAGGGATTTATCCCCTTCATTTCTTCATTCCGCCAACTTCCAGCCGATTCAGAGGGATTTATCCACTTTATTCTCGTGCAGCCATCCCCAATCCTCTCCGGCGCACTGCTCTCAAAACTAATGTTACTTGGTAGATCATCTCTTCCGTTCGTGTCCCGGCATCCGATTCATTTCCACCAGTTGGCCTAGTTTACACTCTATATTACTTAAAGAGCAGCTTTAGTCGCCGTACAAACAATACAGCATAGCTCATTTAATCCCGCCACACCTATCCGTTCAACCCGGAGCTTACTATAGAGCCATGCTTACGAACCCGCGTAGCTACAGCTTACTTAGGTCCACCTCACGAACCCATGCAACTACAGCTTACTCAAGCCCGCCTCACGAACCCGCAGCTACACCTTACTCAAGCCCGCCTCACGAACCCGCAGCTACACCTTACTCAAGCCCGCCTCACGAACCCGCGTAGCTACAGCTTATTCAAGCCCGCCGCTCGCTTCGCGGCAGCTTCCGAGACGCGGCGCATCAGGAGCGCAAGCCCCTCACGCGCCTTGGGTGTCTGCGGCAGGAGTGCGCTCCAATCCTCCTCCGGTTCCATTACCTCAGGCATTGCCGGAAACGGACGGGAGGAGATCTCATGAAACAGCGGCCCCGGCTGGTGCAGAGAGCCTTCAGCCGCAGCCTCGGCCAGCCATTCTCCAGAGGATACAGCCGGACCCTTGCGCTCCAGCCTTGCCAGCTCGGACGCGAGCGACACAGACGCAGGCGCGTCTTCTTCCGCACTTCGCTCGTTCTCCTGCTCCGCCCACAGGGCGAACACGCCGGAGAGCAGCTCTTCCTTGGACAGTCCGCGCAGGGCGAACGCAAGCAGCGGCTCCTGGGTCAGCTGCTGCTGGACCTGCCCCACCAGTTCCTCAGCCGGCAGCAGACCCGTGCCCTGTTCATCTGCAGCCAGCCTCAGCTCGTCATCCGCAGGCAGCAACTCCAGCGCAGCAAGCCCGCCATTCAGGCTGCCCTGCAGCAGATCATACAATTCACCCGGATGCGCCGAGAGCTGATGCAGTGCTTCATTCTTCCGGGCGGGCGTCCACTGCGGAATGCGCAGAGTAACAGCTTCCCGCTGTACCTGCGGCACAGGTTCCACCTGCTGACCTTGCTGCACACGTTGTCCTTGCTTCACTTGTTCCGCCCGCTCTCCTCGCTGTCCCTGTTCCGCCCGTTCTCCTTGCGACGCCCGCTCTCCTTGCCGCACGGTTTCCGCCTGCTTTCCCTGCCCTTGCTCCGCCCGCCGCTCTTTCTCCGCGCGCACTCCTTGCTTCTCTATCCCTGCTCTGGCTTTGCCGCTGCGTCTGTCTGTTCCTTCAGCAACAGGCCCCACACTCCCGGTGGCCTTAATGACCCCGGGCAGCACCTCCAGCCGCAGCTCCAGCAGCTCATTCATCGATGCTTCCTCCTTCTGCCTTACAATCTATTGCACAATCTACATCCAGTCCTGTCCCTGTAGTTCAATCAGCTCTTTGAGCTCGTGGTTAGACATCTCGGTCAACCAGTTCTCGCCGGAGCCGACGACCTGCTCGGACAGGCTTTTTTTACGTTCAATCAGCTCGTCAATTCTCTCCTCCAGCGTCCCCTGGCAGATCAGCTTATGCACCTGCACATTCTTGTGCTGTCCGATCCGGAAGGCGCGGTCCGTCGCCTGATTCTCTACGGCCGGGTTCCACCAGCGGTCATAATGCAGCACATGATTGGCCCGTGTCAGGTTGAGGCCAACGCCTCCTGCCTTAAGCGAGAGAACGAAGAAGGCCGGACCTTCCCCCTCCTGAAAAGCATGCACCATCTCGTCGCGCTCGCGCTTCGAGATGCCGCCATGCAGGAACAACGGCGTCTGACCGTATCTTCGGGCCAGCCGGCTGACCAGCAGCTCGCCCATCGCCACATACTGGGTGAAGATCAGCGCCGATTCGCCAAGCTCAGAGATGCTGTCGAGCACCTCGAACATGACGTCCATTTTACCCGAAGGCTCACTGCGCAGGCTCCGCCCCTCGTCCTTGCGGAACAGCTGGGGATGATCGCAGATCTGCTTCAGCTTGGTCAGTGAAGACAGCACCAGCCCCCGCCGGGCCATTCCTGAGCGCTCGCCGATGACGCCCAGCATCTCATCCACAACGCCCTGATACAGCGCTGCCTGGGTCTCCGTAAGCGGACAGTAGGACTTCAGCTCAAGCTTCTCCGGCAGATCCTTCGAGATATCCGGGTCACTCTTGAGACGCCGCAGCAGGAAGGGCGAGACCAGCCGGTGCAGCTCACGCAGCCGTTCGCCGCCCTCTCCCGACACATAACGTTGGCGGAAGGAATGGTACGTGCCCAGATAGCCTGGGTTGAGAAAATGGAAAATCGACCACAGCTCGCCCAGCCGGTTCTCCACCGGAGTACCGGTCATTGCGATCCGGTGCGGCGCGCTCAGCTTCATGACGCTCTGCGCCTGCTTGGTGCGGTGATTCTTGATATACTGCGCTTCATCCAGCACAACAGTAGACCAGCGTACCCCGGCCAGATCCTCGCTGTCCCGGCCCGCCAAATGGTAGGTGGTCAGCACAATCTCATGGCTGGCCGCCAGTTCCCTGAATCCTTCGCCGCGCACCCGCCGTCCTCCATGGTGAATATGCAAGCTAAGCGAAGGGGCGAAGCGCTGCAACTCCCGCTGCCAGTTCCCCAGCAAAGAGGTCGGGCAGAGAATCAGTACAGGCTCCTGCTTCTCGCCTGGAGGGGCATTCAGCGCCCGGTCCAGCAGGCAGGTAATGACCTGTATGGTTTTGCCGAGGCCCATATCATCAGCCAGGCAGACTCCGAATCCGAGGCTGCTTAGTGCCGTAAGCCACTGATACCCCCGCTCCTGATAAGGACGCAGTGTCCCGTTCAGGTCCTCCGGCACCGGACGCAGCGGCATCCCGCGCAGCGCATCGCCATGCATGAGGGAAGCCAGCAGGCCGGAGGTCTCCATGCCGGTAACCGACATGCCCTTCCACAGCCGCTCATCGCCATCCTCCGCCTCCAGGCGCATCCAGTCGGCTGCTGTCATCTCTCCGCTCTCACCGCGCTTAATATATCTCAGGACCTGACGCACTTCCTTGGGGTCCACTTCAATCCATTCTCCCCGGAAGCGCACAAAAGGCACGCCCGCCTCCACCAGGGCATTTAATTCATCCTCAGTGATATCCGAATCGCCTAGAGAGGCTTCGATGCGGAAAGAGATCAGCTCTTCCATGCCCAGCGCCGGCTGAACCGGACCGTCCATTCCGCCAACCGGCGGCTGCATCTTCATTCTCATGCCGATCCGCCGACGTCCCTCACGGCTCCAGCGCGATGGCATCTGCACCGTAATTCCCCGTTCCCGAAGCTGCTGCACGCTCTCCTTCAAGAAGAAATACAGCCGCTCCGGCGGCAGCTCAATACCGCGCGGAGCCGGTTCAGCCAGCGAACGCCGGATATCCGGCGAGCTCTTCGCCGCCCGTCCCAGAGCTGCAAGCAGCTGCTGCTGGATATTGCGGTATCTCTTGCCCCATAGGGTGAATTCCCGCTCCCGGCTGCTCCACACCGCTTCCGCCGGAATCCAGAATTCCCCCTCCTCCCGGCTCTCCGCCCAGAAGGTCAGTTGCCACAGCTCGCTCTCCTCCGCCGGCGGCTCCAGCCGCAGGCCCAGACTAAGCTGTCCGCTGCGGGCCTCCTCGGTCTCGAAATGCGGCACCTCATGGCCCGCCGTCTCGTTCACCACGCTCAGCAGCTCCGTCACCTCAGCCGGGGTCCCCTGCACGGGGATATCCCGGCTGCCGGTAAGCAGACTGTTCCACCACAGCTCGGTCAGCGGAGAATAGCCGCGGCGGTAATTGGCCTTATACGGCGCCAGCGCGCCCTCATGGGCGGCAACCACATTCTTGATCTCGGCGGTCATGACCGCCTGCAGGAAGGAATACAGCACATATCCGCCTGCTTCCTCGCGCGAGGACAGGTCGCCTTCCTCGGCTACATGCGTGCCGAGCGCAAGCACCGGCATAGAGGCCGCCATCTGCAGGAAGAACTCCTTATCCGCCTCTTCCCGGAACGCCGGTGACCAGCATACAGCAGCAGCCTGTTCGCCGCCGCGCCGCCGCGAGCCCACCTTGCGCGGCGGCTGAGCGCCGGGCACAATCCCGCCCTTGCCCATCAGCTCCAGCGCGAAGCGGGCCGCTGCCGACCAGTAGCGCAGCTCTCCCCCAGGCTCAATGCCTTGGGCGCTGCTGGCCTGTTCATCCCAGGCCAGCAGCAGCTCGAAGGCATCCTTCGGAGACAGCGCCAGCCCTTCCAGGGTGCGTCCGGGCAGTCCGCGCCGCGCCGGCTTGCCCTCCGCAGCAGCGGCCGCAGGATACTTCACTTCCGCCAGCCGCAGGGCAGCACCCGCAAAAGGACGCCAGCCGCTACGGAGCTCCAGCCGTTTGATCACGCGTGTCCATGCGTCCACCTTCGGCTCGGAGGTTTCGCCCGAGAAGCAGAATAATACGTCCCCTAACCATATTGCATACAGATGCTTAATCATTGTTGGTTGATCTCCATTCTTTTGAGCAAACAGCAAGAACAGCCCTTCCACTCCGGAAGACTGCCTCCTGCTGCGCGAGAAATATATTATGAAGCTGCACCGGCGGCAATAGCTCTAGCCGTACAGCCTTCCTGTTACGTTGTTTGCTGCAACTTTTTCTTCATCCCTTCATCTTATACGAAAAAGCATATATTTAAAAACTTTTCTGTACATTTTCTGTGATTTTCAGCAGATTGTTGTTCAGATCAGGCCAATACTGTCCAGATTGCGTTACAGCAGGAAGAACCGGCACGCCTCTCCAGGCAAGCCGGTCCTCAAATCCTTTTACAGTTACAACTATCTGCCCCCTAGTCCTTACCCGCCAGAATACGTAGTTCTCCGCCCCCGGCAGCATCTGCCACCTGAACGATGACCGCGCCGTTCCTGCCGTTCCGGGCCCAGCCCAGCGCCCCTTCATTCAGCTCTTCCAGACTAATCTCGGCCAGCCCCCCCACCGCATCAACAGTGAAGAACGGATAGCAGAGCGCGAACCGCAGCGTCTCCCGGCGCGGCTTGTAGTCATGCACCGCATACGCCCACTTCAGCGCAAGCGTACCCTCCCCGCCTTCGGCCTGCACGATAAGCTCCGTATACTCCCCTTTGCGGTAGCTGAAGCTGTGGCCGTCATCCTCATACAGCTTGAAGGACGAAGAGAAGCCCGCAGCTGCTTCCGCCCCGTAGAGATGGAAGATGATCGTCTCCTCCCTGTCCTCCAGCGCATACTGTCTCAGCGGGCCTTCGGCCACGAAGCTGCCAGCCTTCACATACATCGGCATGATGTGCAGCGGCGCAGCCGCAAGAATATGGCATCCGCCTTCGTGAATCTCCCCGTCCCAATAGTCCAGCCAGCAGCCTTCCGGCAGATAGACGGAGCGGTGATCTGTATCCGGGCGGTAGACCGGGGCTATCAGCACATTTTCACCCAGCAGGAACTGGTCGCACAGGTTGGTTACATGCGGATCCCGCGGATACTCGAGCACCAGCGGACGGATGACAGGCAGACCGCTCATTTCCGCTTCATGAAAAAGATTATACAAATGCGGCATCCAGCGGTACCTCAGCCCGATGAATTCACGCAGAATCCCTTCCACCTCTTCCCCGAAGGACCACGGCTCCTGGCGCAGCGTTCCGATGGAGGAGTGATTTCGGCAATAGGGGAAAAACACGCCCATTTGCGTCCACCGCACCAGCAGCTGCGCCGACGTATGATGGGCGAACCCGCCGATATCCGGCCCCGAGAAGGCCAGCCCGGACAGCCCCATGTTCAGCACCATCGGCATTGCCATTGCCATATGCTCCCAGAAGCTGCGGTTATCGCCGGTCCATACGGCCGCATAACGCTGGATGCCCGCATACCCGGCACGGGTCAGCACGAAGGGACGCTCTCCCCCCATATGCTCGGCCAGCCCCTCGTAGGTCGCTTTGGACATCATCATCCCGTACAGGTTATGGTATTCTTCATGCGTCACCGGCCGCCCGTTGTTGAAATGCATCACATCAAGATCCATTGTCTTAGTCTCATTGAAGACCGCCGGCTCGTTCATATCGTTCCAGATGCCCTGAATGCCAAGCTCCGTGTAGTATTTGTGCAGGTCTCCCCACCACTCAGCTGTCCGGCTGTCGCTGAAATCCGGAAAGGCGCTGATTCCCGGCCATACCTCACCGAAGAAAATATCCCCCTCCAGGCGGCGGCAGAAGTGCTTCTCCAGCACCCCTTGCTTATACACCTCGTATTTGGGGTCTTTTTTGACGCCGGGATCGACAATCGGGACAATGCGCACACCCAGCTCCGCTAGCTCCGAGATCATTTTCTGCGGATCAGGGAAGTTGACAGGGTCGAAGGTGAATACGCGGTACTCGTCCATATAGTGGATATCCAGATAGATCACATCGCAGGGAATGTTCTTCTCACGGAAGGTCTTAGCCAGCTGCAACACCTCCTGCTGGTTCATGTAACTGTAGCGGGACTGGTGATAGCCGAGCGCCCACTTAGGCGGAAGGGCGATCCGGCCGGTGAGCGTGGTGTATCTTTTGACGACATCCTTCATCTCAGGCCCATTAATGAAATAGATATCGTAAGCTCCCGTTGAACAGCCAATGGTAAAAGCAATCCCGTGCGAGCGCATGTCGAAATCACTCCGGCCCGTATTATCCAGAAACAGCCCGTAGGAGAGGTCACCGTGCATGTGGATAATGAGCGGAATCGACTCATAGAGCGCCTCAATCTCCGGCAGATGCGGGGCGAACACATCGGTGTTCCAATTCGTATAACGTTCCCCGCGTTTGTCCAGGAAGCTCGACTTCTCACCCAGTCCGTAGAAATGCGAGTCCGGCTGCATATCATATTCCGCATGGCTTGCGCCGCGCGGGTTCCAGCTCGACAGATTCTGCTGCATGATCACCTTGCCGGACGTATTCTCCACGCGGAGCAGAAATGAGGCCTTCTCAATAATCAGCCGGATGGCGCCGGTAGAGAAAATGAGCTGCTCCTCCGTCTCCTCTACCGGAAACAGATGCGGAATACAGCACTCCTTCAGCACCGCCTCCGAGGTAGTCAGGTCCGGCACCTTATCATGGAAGACCTTCATCCGGAACATATCATCACTCAAGAAGATAAAAGCCATCCCGGCGCATTCCCCGCGGACGATATAGATATTCTCAGAGCGTTCCCAGGACACCACGCTGCCCGGCGTGTTCCAGGTCTCCTTCATCACCAGCGGCCCCATCTTCTCGGGGCGTATCGCCTCACTGCTCTCCATGTATCTTCTCCCCCTTCGCTGCTTGCTGATCTACTTCTTGACTACATATTACCCCGGGCCTAAGGAATACTATCCGCAATTGTTATGACCAATTGGTCATTTTTTCGCCGAATTAGTCTTAATTGCCACCAAAGCGGGTATATTCTATATAGGCCAAGGCTAAAACGTAGTTATCAATCAAGTTAGGGGTGGTCATATGACTAGAACTAATCCTTATAAGTGGGGGAATTTGCTGCTCTTCCTCGGCGTCATTGCCGTCAATACCCTTTCGGTCGTCCTGCCGCTTGGCGGGAACAGCACCGCCGAAATCTCGGACAGGTATCATACGTACCTCACACCGGCCGGATATGCTTTTTCCATCTGGTCCCTGATCTATCTGCTGCTGGCCGGATTCATTATTTATCAGTTCCGCAAGGGTACCGGGGGCAGGGATTCCATCCAGCGGATCGGGATCTGGTTCATGCTTAGCTGCATCTTCAACATGGGCTGGCTGCTCCTCTGGCATTATCTGTACATTGAGCTATCGCTGGTGGCGATGGTGCTTCTGCTGCTCTCCCTGATCGTCATTTACCGCAAGACCCGCTTTATCGCAGATCCCACGACTGGCGAGAAATGGCTCGTGAAGCTGCCGTTCAGCCTGTACCTCGGCTGGATCTCGGTAGCCACCATTGTCAATGTCAGTGTTGTGCTGGTGAAGAATGACTGGGACGGCTTCGGACTCAGCGCCCCGTTCTGGGCAGTCATCATGCTCTGCGTCGGTGCTGTGCTGGCTGTGCTGGTAAGCTACCCGTATCGGGACAGCATTTATCCGCTCGTCTTCGTCTGGGCCTACATCGCCATTGCTCTTGAGCATAAGGACACGAATGAGGTGTATTTCACAGGCCTGATTGCAGCAGGACTTCTCTTGCTCTACAGTATTTGGCTGCTGCTGACTCCGCGCCGTTCCCGCAGCAGATACTAAATAAATTGAACTAATAGTTTTCTGTTTTGGGATTAGTCGTGACTCCAGAGAAGTTTTGGACTTCCAGCCGCTGTTGTCTGCAGATTTCTTGATTCATCCCGTTTTCAACGGTTGAAATCCGCAGACAAAGGCGGTCGCTACCGCTCCTCCAGTTCCAAAATTCCCTTCCGCCACTTTTCCCTTCCCTTAAGTTTTCAAGTTCAATCTATGTAGATACGCTTATATGTGCACGCAAAATCCCCCGCACGCCTGCTTCACGTGCGGGGGATTTCCCTTTACCCTGCCTTGACCGGATGTAACCGGCCGGGGTCTTATTTCTTGCGCGCTACCGCTTCGATCTCGACTAGCGCATCCTTCGGCAGACGGGCTACCTCAACGGCACTGCGGGCCGGGTAAGGCTCAGTGAAGAAGGTGCTGTACACCTCGTTAACCGCCGCGAAATCATTCATATCCTTCAGATACACGGTTGTCTTCACCACTTGATCCATTGATGCTCCGGCCTCTTCCAGGATGGCCTTTACATTGCTAAGTGACTGGCGTGCCTGCTCCTGTACACTGCCCGGCAGTTCCGCTGTCTGCGGGTCCATTCCGAGCTGGCCTGAAGTGTAGACCCAGTTGCCGGCAACAATCGCCTGACTGTAAGGACCGATCGCTCCTGGGGCTTTGCTTGTAGCTACTTGTTTCTTGGACATAGTGAACGCCTCCTGCATGCTGTACGCGGCCTGTAGACCGCTATGTACATTCTAATCGTATGCCTATTGTAAGTCCTGTAGTCTGCGGTTTGCAAACCCTGCTGCCCGGTTAATGCTTGCCGATCACATGAATGACTTCATTCGTGTAGATGTGCACGCCGCCTGTATCGGCCAGAGCAATATTCATCATCGCCCGCGCAACCGTGGCTGCTGGAATGGCCCGGAACTTCGCAGCCTTGCCTACCATGGCGAAATCCAGCGCCTTCATCAGCACAGCCGCGGCGCGTTCGCCTAACCTGAATTCTGCCCGGTCACCCAGCAGCAGGGACGGCCGGAACAGATGCAGGCCGTGGAATCCGGCAGCAATCAGGCCCTCCTCCGTCCGCCCCTTAATCCGGCTATAGAAGGTGCGTGATTTGGCGCTGGCTCCCATAGAGGACACAGCCAGGAACTGCTTCACGTTATGCTCTTTGGCCAGGGCGGCAGCGGCAAGCGGGTACTCCAGATCTACCCGTTCGAACTGCTCCTGGGAGCCCGCCTGCTTAATCGTTGTTCCCAAGCAGCAGAATACTGCATATACACCGGCGAATTCCCCGCTGTATTGCTCAAGCCGGTCCCAATCCACTTGAATCTGTCTCAGCTTGGAATGCTCAAGCGCAAGCGGACGGCGGACCAGTACGCGGACCTCGTCCCAATTCCCGTTCAGCAAATCCCGGGTCAGCGCACTGCCGACCAGACCTGTAGCACCCAGTACCAGTGCAATTCTTGTCACCGAAATAGCCTCCTTGTATTCCTCCTTATTCATCCCGCAGGATACGGCGGCCCAGCAGCAGCGCCAGCAGAATCATCAGCACGCCTACCACTAACTGCATGCCGTAGATCTGCATCCACTGCGGCCATTCCTTAATCCATTCATAGATACGGCCGCCCAGCAGCGGGCCGAAGAAGGCCGCCAGACCCGTAAGCGCCGCATACATCGCCATATACATCGGCCGTTCGCGCTTCGGCGTATCACCAATAATGAAGTTGAAGGCAAGCTGGTTGAAGCCGCCCACACCCACGCCGAACACAATATGGGCTGCAAATAATACCGGAAGCATCGGCAGCACGGACAAGAGTCCCCAGATCAGGGAAGAGACCGCGATAATCGGCAAGGTCCAGAGCAGCAGCTTCTTGTTACTGTGCCTTGCGTTCAGGTTGCCCCATACATAGAAGCTGGCCATCATGAAGACCGTCTGCGCCACATTCAGCAGGGACAGCTTCTCATAATTGATATTCAGCAGTTGCAGCATGACATAGGAATACAGCGGTACTGTCAGGTTCTGCAGCAGCAGCCAAGCAGACAGGAACAGCGTGGATTTCATGAACAGCTTGTCCTGAAGCGGCTTCTTGAGCATCGGCAGGAAGGCCTTCTCTTCGGATTTCTCAAACGGCACATCCGGGTAGAAGAAGAACACCACGATGTTCGAGATGGAGAAAATCCACACTACAATATACAGGATAAGGAATCCGTGTCCGCCTGGATAACGGTCAAGAACAATACCGCCCCCGTACATCACCAGGCTTCCCAACGCATTAAGAAACGTATTACGAATGCCGAAATAACGGCCCCGGACCCTTGCAGGCACCAAGTCACTGATGACCGAGTTCCAAAGCACACCGCCGGCAGTGTTGGCAATGAAGGCAATGGTATACAGAACGATGAAGGCGGTAACCCAGTGCTCTTGCGGAAAAATAAACGGAACCAGGCCCGTAGATCCCCACAACAACCGGTGTAAGCCAATAAAAGTCACGAGTGCCCACTTTCGGCTCGGCAGCTTCTGGATCAGGAAGGCCACACCGATCTGTGCGACGTTCACCAGCGTAGTTAGTGCCAGGACAAATCCGATCTGACTGGAGCTGGCACCCAGGTATAACAGAAATCCTGTAAGAAATTGGCCTTGCAGCAGCACCTGGAATATGGTGGACGGAATCCCCTCGAAGGTAGCGATCTGCAGATTCTTGCGGTGTACGGAGGCCTTGCGCAAATCCTTGGAACGGTTCCGCAGCGGCCGGCTTCTCATGATGTTCATGGGGTGTTGACTCTCCTTTGATGCGGCTTTTGCTTCATTCTACTCAGCACCAGGTTCCTGTCAATACACCGAAATCACAAATAAAGTTGGAGCTGCGGGGATTATACGGACGCGCCTGAATGCAGTGGTAAATGTAAGGAGAATATACTGCCCTGGCCTTCCCGGCTACGCAGGGTAATGAATCCGCCCAGGAGCCTGGCCAGATCATTGCTGATAGACAGGCCCAGCCCCGTACCGCCATACTTACGGCTGATATTGATATCCGCCTGTTCAAAGGCCTCGAAGATCAAATCATGTTTCTCAGGGGGAATGCCGATTCCGGTATCTTCCACCTCAAAGGCAATCCACTTCTGCGAAGCAGCCCCCTCCTGACGTTCCACTACACGGATATTCATAGTGACCCCGCCAGTCATCGTGAATTTGAAAGCATTCGAGAGCAGATTGCGCAGAATCTGCTGCACCCGCTGGGGGTCCGTGTAGATTACGGCCGGCACCCCTTCGTCCAAGGAGACACTGAAGGTGAGCTGCTTCTGTCTGGCTAAGACACCGAACTGCTGGACGAGCAGATCAGGGACCTCGCTGGTATTTAAATCCTCTATAATAATATCCAGCTTCCCGGCCTCTACCTTGGACAGATCGAGAATATCATTGATGAGCGACAGGAGATCCTCTCCCGAGCGGTGAATGATCCCGCCATATTCAGCAAGCTCCTCCTCACTCAGGGACTCATCGCCTTCTTCAATCATCTGGGACAGGTTAATAATGCTGTTCAGCGGGGTTCTTAGTTCATGGGACATGTTCGCCAGGAACTCCGATTTGAACTGTGAGGCGAGCATGAGCTGCTTGGCTCTTTCCTCTAGTACAATTTTATTCTTATGCAGCTCCTCCGTCTGCTCGGACAACAGCTTATTCGCTCTAATGATCTGTCCGGTACGCATCAGGTCCAGATGGAAATCGCGGATAATCAGCGCGAACAGAGCACTGAGGACAAGGCCTGCGGGAAAGGTAACCGGCAGAATCTTCGTTATGTAATCATGTGTGGGAATGACCCCAAATAAGGCAATATTCAGCACATTTACTACATTGACTACCAAGATGGTGACAATCCCCTTATACATCAGCGAGGAAGGTGAACGCTTCATCCATAGGCTCAGAGCGGCACAGACGAAGCCCAAGATAGTCAGATTCAGCACGCCTACCAGCGCTGCCTCGTTCACTCCGAAGGTCAGGCGCGTAAGCCCGGTTGCGATTCCGATGATAATCAGGACCAAGGGTTGGGGGTAAGCCAGTGTTGAGATGATAAGCGGTACATACCGCAGGTCGAAGATGACATGCTCATGCAGTCTGTAGCCGAAAAAAGTGCTGATCCACCCTGCGAAGACCGCGAGCAGCACCCAGCTTACTCTTTTTACAGGCTCAGATGCGTGGGTTACGGTGTACTTGTATATTAGATTCGCCAGATACGACAGAGTGATCAGTAAAGCTGTATTCACAAAAAAGATTTTGACATATTCCATAGCTCCACTCCTGCAGCGAAAATAAGTTCACAATAATATTTATAGTATCATACTGGAGGAATGAAAACATGAAGCATGAGGGCTATAGCATATGTATTTATATGAGAGTGAAAACTGCCTCATGTCCTGAAGACAGCAAAAGAGCGCAAATCAGATACGATCCGCGCTCTTTCCTTTTATCGTTAACTGCTGATTAGCTGCGGTGGGAGGACTCCCATTTATGGTACTCCGCTTCGGCTTCATCCTTGGAATGGCCGTAACGCTCCTGCAGCTTGCCCACCAGCTTGTCTTTTTCACCGTCGATGATATCCAGATCGTCATCCGTCAGCTTGCCCCATTGCTTCTTGGCTTCACCTTTAATCTGTAGCCATTTACCTTTGATCACATTGTTATCCACTACAAGCTCATCTCCTTAGTTGTCTATTTAATGTCTGGCGAAAGCTTATAATTGCTTGTGATCTATTACCCCTATGACTTTTTGCTGAATCGCCAGGGTGTGCAGGGGCTGCACCTGCAACCGGGTGAAACCATGCAGAATAACTCAACTTTCGTCACATAAAAGTCTTTATAAAAAGCTATTCAACTATCTTAAAATTTGATATACTTCAGAAGTAAATTTATTTATGATTTAAGTGATTATTTTCACATGATAGTTCCATAGCTTGTGCTAAAATGCCATCGAACAAGAAACGATATGATTAAATTTTTTCTTATTGCCTGCCGATATATGTCGTATGCCTGCTACAAAAAGGGACTTAAGACCGAGTTGAAAGTGACATTTATCATTTATAAAGTGATTTTTATCACTTCCATGGCTATTAAAATGTTTTACATTTTAATATATATATTTTAAACTATTTTCTTGGAGGTCATATCAAAATGAAAAAAGCTTCTGTAATCTTGTCGAGCGCTCTGGTATTGGGTACTTTACTCGCAGGTTGTGGCAACAGCAACAAAGCAGAGAACGCTGCTGCAACAACAGCACCTGTAGCAACTGCTACTGCCGCAGCTGAAGCAACTACTGCACCTGCAGCCGAAACAGGCAAGTACCAGGACGGAACCTACTACGGTACAGTGGATGCCGATCCAGAGACTGGCTGGCAGACCTTTACACAACTGACTGTAGAAGGCGGCAAAATCACCAAAGCTGACTGGAATGCTTTCAATGTTAAAAAAGCAGGCGATTTGAAGAAAAAAGTATCCGAAGACGGCAATTATGGTCTGGTTAAAATCGGCGGTGCGAAGTCCGAATGGCATGAACAGGCTGCTCTTGCTGAAGCCTACCTGATTGAAAAACAAGATCCTGCTGCTCTCACTGTAAATGCTGAAGGCAAAACAGATGCAATCTCCGGTGTATCCGTACACGTTAGTGATTTCGTTGGCGCAGCTCAGGCTGCACTTGCTGCCGGTCCTGCACAAGCAGGCCCATACAAAGATGGCGGATACACTGCTGAAGGCGAAATGGATGCTACATCCGGCTGGAAGTCCACTGTAGCTCTGTCTGTTGCTAACGGCAACGTTGTAGCTGTTAATTTCAGCGGTGTGAATGCTGCAGGCGACGATAAGAAACAATATTCTGTAGACGGCAAATACGGCATGAAAGCCGGTGGCGCTGCTGCTGAATGGCATGAAGAAATCGCCCTTGCAGAGAAATACTTCCTTGAGAACAAAGGCGTAGCTCCTACCCTGGATGCTGAAGGTAAAACAGACGCAATCTCCGGCGTATCCATCCACGTTGGTGAATATTTCACACTTGCACAAAAAGCACTCGAAGGCGCGAAATAAGTATTCGCCACCCTTTTGCAGCTAATCAGATGAATGAGGTGAGTTTCTCTTGAAGAAAATAGTCATTTTGGGCGGCGGCTACGGCGGCGTACTCACGGCTAAGAAACTGGCAAAGAAATTTAAGAACGACAAAGATGTAGAAATCAAACTGATCGACCGAAATCCATATCACACTCTTTTGACTGAGCTGCATGAGGTTTCTGCGAATCGCGCACCTGAGGATTCGATCAAAATTGACTTGAAAAAAATCTTTGCCGGCCTGAAGGTAGATGTTGTTCTAGACGAAATCAGTAACATTGATTTCAAGAACAAGAAGCTGAAGTCCGACAAAGCCACCTATGCTTATGATTATCTGGTCATCGGCACAGGAAGCAAGCCAACCTTCTTCGGAATCCCCGGAGCAGAAGAGAACACCTTCTCCTTCTGGTCTTACGATGATGCAGTAGCCCTGAAGCGTCAGATCCGCGACATGTACACCAAAGCTGCGAAGGAAAAGAACCCGGCTACTCGCCGCGCTATGCTGACCTTCGTAATTATCGGTGCCGGCTTTACCGGCGTTGAGCTTGTAGGTGAAATGGCCGAGCAGCGCGAGGAGCTCTGCAAGGAATTCTTCATCGATCCTTCTGAGGTTAGATTGGTTGTAGCTGATATGGCTCCGAAGATTCTGCCTATCCTGCCGGATAAGCTGATCCAGAAAGCCGAAGCCCGTCTGCGCAAGCTGAAGGTAGAAATCGTTACAGGCGCCAAAATCACCGAAGTAGGCGCAGGCTCTGTTGCCCTCGGCGAGAAGAACATCGTGGATGCACAGACAATCGTCTGGACAGCCGGTGTTGAAGGCTCCGAAATCGTCGGTAACCTTGATGTTCAGCAGCAAGGCCGCAAACGTATTGTTACTAATGAACACCTTGAGAGTGTTGACCATAAGAACGTATACGTTGTTGGGGATAACATCTTCTTCATCCCTGAAGGCGAAGAACGTCCAGTTCCGCAAATGGTTGAGAATGCTGAACAGGCAGCTCCGGTTATCGCAGGCAATATCACTGCCGATATCAAGGGTACGCCTAAAAAAGCATACAAACCAGGCTTCCACGGCACCATGGTTTCGATCGGCAGCCGCTACGGTGTAGCGAACGTTGGTCTTCCGGGCAAGTTCTTCATGCTGACCGGATTCATGGCTATGTTGTCCAAACATTTCATTAATATGTTCTATCTGTCCCAGGTTGTGGGCTTCAACAAGGTCTGGACTTACATGATGCACGAGTTCTTCCATGTTGAGAACCGCAAGAGCTTCGTCGGCGGTTACTTCTCCAAGCGCTCACCGAACTTCTGGCTCGTTCCGCTCCGTATGCTGCTCGGGGGAATGTGGTTATATGAAGGTATAGAGAAGATCCGCAAGATCTGGGTTGATCCGAATAAGATTTTCCTGATTCCTGCGGCTCCTTATGCAGACGCCACATCAGCAGCAAGTCAGGCTGTAGATGCAGTCAAAACTACCGTAGATGCCCAATCTGCCGCTTCCGCAGTATCCACTGCCAAAGAAGCTGTATCGGCTCTTCCGGTTCCAGGTTTCATCTATGATATCTCTAACTGGTTCATGGATCTCATGTTCTATAACCCGGACGGTTCTTACACCTTCCTGGCCAAATGGTTCCAAATCGGTATGGTTTGTGCCGAGATCGTCTTCGGTGTAATGCTGATTGTTGGTCTGTTCACAGCGATCTCTGCTCTGGCCACGATAGGTATGGCGGTTATGATCTGGACCACCAAGATGGCAGCAACAGAAATGCTCTGGTATGTTGGAGCAGCTATTGCCTGCATCGGCGGTTCCGGCAGCGTGTTCGGCCTGGATTACTATGTTCTTCCTTGGCTCAAGAAGCAGTGGAAGAGGATTCCTCTCGTCCGGCGCTGGTATCTGTATACCGACTGATGAACCGGGTAACTGGTTGTTACGAACTACATTCATTTATAAACAGCGGCGGATGCACAGGCTGCGCTGCTGCAAGCTGAATAGGATATTCTCAAGAGTAATGTGTCCCTAGGACACATTACTCTCCTTGTTTAACGAGGTGAAAGTACATTTATATGCGTTTTTTCAACAAAGTGGTTTTGTAGGAATATTCAGGGATTGAGTTCCTTCCAGCAAAACCGACATGAAGGAGAGAAGCTTGTGAACCAAAAAATCACCCAAGATACGTTCCGGTTGCTTCAGGCTGAAATGTCTAGTATTGCCGGAATTCAGTTGTCTCTCTCTCCGGCAGAATATGAGCAAATGCTCTCGGTACTGGAACGCCATGATCTGGAGTATGACCGCAAAACCCATTTGCTAGGCATTTATACTATCCTTACCTTGGCAGCACAGCGCCATATGGAATGTGTCCCACATCATCCTGACCTGACCCGTAACATTTTGGATGGAGATTACCTGTACAGCTTCTATCTGCAGTTTGCAGTGAAATGCAGGGAGCTGGATCTGGTAGCTTATATGGCCTCTTCCATCAAAAAATTGCAGATCGAACGTTCAAATGGAGAGTTCACGGAACACAATCTGGCCAGGGAGCTTGGTGAATTCCTCATTCAGGAGCGCAGACAACGAAGCCGTACCAGCAAAGCCATTTGAACAGGTGGGAACATGAACGATGAAGCTGCACGAAGCCTTGAATATTGATCTGAATGAAATTAACCGTGAAATTAAGAATCTGGTGACCCGTGATAAGGATGTTCCCAAAAAGTCGCAGCTGGCGCAGAGCATTCTAGAACTGACAGGCTCCGGCGGTAAACGCCTCCGCCCGCTGATGGTTATTGTCGGCAGCCGGTTTGGTCCTAAGCCTGCCGGACGCCGAACCCTGCAATTATCCGCTGCGGCTGAATTTATCCATGTGGCCTCATTGATTCATGACGATATTATTGATAACGCCGAGCTGCGGCGGGGCGAGCCTGCGCTGCATATCAAGACCGGTATTCTATCCGCTGTCCATATCGGTAATTATATGTCTGCCCGCATTATTGAACTGCTCAGCAAGTACACCGGGGATAAGGACCGTTACGTTCACGATTTGTCCTCTGTCGCTACGGGCCAGCTATGTCTCGGTGAATACCAGCAATTGGAGCATGCCTTCGATTATGATCTTACACTGGAGCAATATCTGGAGAAGTCCCGTAACAAAACCGCGCTGCTGATGGCTACCTGCCTGCGGGTAGGCGCACTGTCGGCGGAGAGCAGTGCAGAGACTGCCCAGCTTCTCTATGATTTCGGCGAAGCGCTGGGGATGTCATTCCAGATTCAGGATGACATCCTGGACTTCACGCAATCAGCGGATGTACTCGGCAAGCCGGCCGGCAGTGATCTTCGCCACGGCCAGGTTACCCTTCCTGTGCTCTTCGCCTTACAGGATGCCGAACTTGCCCCTGTCATCCGCAGAATAGGCCCTGACTCTTCTCCTGCGGACATCGAGCAGGTCTTGGAGCTGGTAAGGGGCAGTGATGCCCTGGCCCGCTCAGAGTCTGTCAGCCAGGACTATCTGTCCCGGGCTGCTGCGATTGTGGAGCAGCTCTCCAGCTTCCCGGCGCATGCTGACCTGAGGACTCTGCTGCAATACTTCGCCGGGCGTGACCGCTAAAGCACCAGCACAATGTGGTGACAACCTGTGCGAGCACAATGTATGCTGTTTTTCGCATACATTCAATTTTTAGCTGTTGAAATCCCTCTTGTCTACAAATTTATACATCTTTCCACAGCATCAGGAAACTATAGTTTCCAATACAACTACAACAAAAAAAAGGCTGCCAGAACTTTCCTGGCAGCCTGGGTGCCCTGTAACAGGGGCGCCCTTTTGTTTATTCATTTTCAAGCAGCATCGTATCTATCTTCTCCTGAAAATCATCCCTGTACTGACGGAATGCCTCGGTATCAAACTTAGTATTGGGATCTTTGGGCATGGGCGGGCCAGTGAGGAGCTGCGCGTACAAGCGGTCAGTTTCTTGGGATAGCGGTGCCCATACTTTCTTCACATCGTCATATTCAGCACCCAGGCCTGCGATGTAGCTGTCGGATTCTTTCTTGTGGGCCATCGCAACAGCTAACCGCTCCATGGTTGCCTGAATATCCATCTTTTCGCCGACACTGTTCTTCCCGTTCTTGGAATAATAATGGAACTCAGCGAAGCCTTTGTTCCACACATCGACAATGATAAAGTTGACCAATTCATCCAGCACCGTCAGGGGCGGTAACGTCACAGCAGGAACCGGTGCTTTGAACTTGCTGCGGAGATGGTCAAATTCGGCTTTCTCCACTGCTTCCATAGCCCTGAAGATTTTGTTATCTGCAATTAGAACAATAACCTCATTGTACATATTCGACCGTTTTTCACCCTGAAGCAGTACCGCATCCACCTTTGCCCCATTGTCATCTGTATACTCTGTAGATTCAATGACCTTGGGTCTAAGCACTTTAAGCTCTGGCTCCGTCTCCGTCAATTGGGCTTCTTTGAACAAAGCCTGCACACCGGGATGGAGATGTTCAGCCACAAATTTCTTTTTCGCCGCCACATCCGAATTGTTCACATATGTAATGATGTAGTCCAGAGCCAGCTTCTCCGCAGCCGTAGGCTCTGCCTTAGGTGCTTCAGTAGGAGTAGTTGTCGGGGCAGGAGTAATCTCTGCCGTAGGTTGAACAGTTGCAGCGACAGTGGGTGCAGCAGCAGTCGGAGTGTTATCAGGCTTCGCTGTATTGGCGTCCGAAGCGCAACCCGACAGCACAGCACAAGCCACAGTAAGGCTGAGCACCAGTTTGTTGTTCAATTGGTATTCCTCCTTCAAGAAATTGGATGTTCCAA